>JAWOHK010000139.1:0-22700 GCA_046485205.1 Chloroflexota bacterium
CGTATTTTCCCACGGGGCGTCAATATCGTCACGCCCAAAATGGCCATAGGCTGCTGTATTGCGGTAGATCGGCCGTCGCAACTTCAGGTCGCGAATAATGGCGCCTGGTCGCAAATCAAAGTGCTCGTTGACCAAATCAACCAGTTCTTCGCTGGACAGCGAGCTGGTACCGAATGTTTCAACATTGATACTAAGCGGGTGAGCCACACCGATTGCATAGGCTAATTGAACCTCGCACCGTCTGGCCAACTTGGCGGCCACCAGGTTCTTGGCCACCCATCGCGCCGCGTAGGCCGCACTGCGATCTACCTTCGTCGGATCCTTCCCGCTGAAAGCTCCCCCACCGTGGCGACCCATGCCTCCATATGTGTCGACTATGATCTTCCTCCCGGTTAACCCGGCGTCACCCATTGGGCCACCGACAACAAAACGGCCGGTCGGATTGACATAGATGCATAGATCATCCGGACCATAATCGGACTGCTTGGCGGGATTGATGACGATATGACGGTCCTCGCCGATCAATTCCTGAGGCAGAACCGGTAAGATAACATAGTCGATGATATCTTGTTTGATTGTGGCCGAATCAATCTCCGGGGCATGTTGGGTGCTGACTAAAACAGTGTGTACCCGCTTGGGTTGGCCATAGCTATATTCAATGGTCACCTGCGCTTTCCCATCAGGCCGAACCCATGGTAGAGTCCCATCGCGCCGGACCTCGCTCAACCGGCGCGTCAGGCGATGGGCCAGGTAGATGGGCAACGGCATGAGGACATCGGTCTCATCGCAGGCGAAACCAAACATCATTCCTTGATCCCCGGCACCGATGGCATCTACTTCGGCATCGCTGTCACCATTTTTGCGGACTTCCAGCGCTTGATCGACACCTTGGGCAATATCAGGGCTTTGGGCAGCAATCGCCGCCTGAACGCCACAAGTGTGTCCGTCAAACCCCTTGCTGCTGTCGTCAAATCCGATATCCACCACCACTTCCCGAACTAGTTTGTCAAAGTCAACGAAGGCAGTAGTCGTTATTTCACCCAAGAGCATGACGAAACCGGTTTTGACGGCCGTTTCACAAGCAACGCGGGCCATAGGATCTTTTTCCAGCAATGCGTCGAGAACAGCATCACTGATTTGATCACACATTTTATCCGGATGTCCTTCCGTCACCGACTCAGATGTGAACAGCATGCTCGGTGATTCCATAAACGAGATTGTCATTGTTTTAATCCTCCAAGTTAATCCGCTGGCCGAAGCCGCGATATAAAAACGCCTCTTGCATAGATCAAGAGGCGTCGTATTTGATTTACTATTACCTCTTATCTTCCAGCTTTCGCTGCCGGAATTAGCACCTTCCCACGTAGGGGGTTGCCGCAGCGTCCTCGGGCCGGTCCCTCAGCTGCTCTAGATAAGTGCGATTGCTCTATATCTTAATGTACCTACCGTCTAATATAATCTTTCAGATCGATTTGTCAAGTATGGTAGTGTTTTATGCTTACAAACCATATTAAGTTGGTTCGGTCGTTTACTCCCACTTTTCAGGTGGTTCAGGCATCCCTAAAATGTGATACCCTGCATCGACATAAATGACCTCGCCTGTGACTCCACTTCCCAGATCACTGCAAAGCCAGATTGCCGTCTTAGCCACTTCTTCCTGAGTGATATTCCGGCGTAGTGGTGCTCGTTCGCCTACATAGCTTAGCATCTTTCGGAAGCCAGCTATCCCCCCGGCTGAAAGGGTCTTGATGGGACCGGCGGAGATGGCATTGACCCGGATACCGTGCGATCCGAGATCAGCTGCCAGGTAGCGCGTGCTGGCTTCCAGGCCCGCCTTGGCAACGCCCATCACATTGTAATGAGGGACAACCTTCTCTGCTCCGTAGTAGGTCATCGTCATGATACTTCCCCCACTCGACATCAGTGGAAGCGCATGGCGGGCCAGAGCAATAAGACTATAAACGCTTATATCCATCGCTATACGAAATCCTTCGCGGCTGGTGCTGTAGAATCGTCCCTCAAGTTCACTTGTCGGCGCATAGGCGATTGAGTGGACCAGAATGTCGATTGTCCCAAAGTGGTCGGCCGCTTTGGAAAACACGCTAGCAATTTCTTCGTCCGAGGTAACATCGCACTTTTCAAGAAATTGCGCATTAACCGCTTGTGCCAGTGGCTTCACTCTCTTTTCCAATTGTGGAATCCCATAGCTGAGCCCCACCTCGCCCCCTTGTTCATGGAACGCTTCGGCAATGGACCAGGCGATTGAATACTTGTTGGCAACACCAAAAATGAGCGCCTTTTTCCCCGCTAATAAGGTCATTTACTTTACCACCTCTTCCCACTTTAAGTTCTACTCTCTTGAAGTCACAGTTATAGACAACACCGGCATGCCGGTCAAGATGCGTCCACAAATCGCCCACAAAATACAATTGGATATTTGTCGACTGGCAGATAAAATCATCAGTATGAAAAAATCCCGCTCCCACCTGCGGCTTTTGATACCCCTTTTCCTCCTAGTTGGCTCCTTGTATTTTATCCTGAGAAACGGTGAAGGTTGGCTTCGCCACCTCCTTATCTATTTGTCCCAGGCTAATTGGGCGCGCCAACTGGTCAACAATTGGAGTATTTCATGGCGTGTGGCTTCACGGTTTGTTGCCGGTGCGGATCGGGCGGCAGCTATCAACGTTACCCGGGCAATGAATCAAAATGGGCTTCTGGTGACGTTGGACTATCTGGGCGAAAGTTGCAAGAGTGACCGCGAAGCGGATCAGGCAAGGGAAGAAATTCTGCTTCTTCTGGAAGAGATCGACTCTGAGGGATTACAGGCAAATGTTTCCGTCAAACCGACTCAACTTGGCTTGAAAATTGATGAAAACATGGCACTGTCCAACATTTGCATCCTTGTGGAAAAAGCAAAACAAGTCGGAAACTTCATCCGCATTGACATGGAAGATAGCACTGCTGTAGACCCAACACTTCGGATTTATAGGAGACTGCGTTACGATGCCGAACTCGACAATGTAGGCGTAGTCATTCAATCATATCTTTATCGCAGCGAAGAAGATGTCCTGCAGTTAATTGGCGATGGCGCACGGGTCCGCCTTTGTAAAGGCGCCTATTCTGAACCGCCTGAGATCGCCTTTCCGCGCAAGACCGATACGGATGCCAATTACCTCAATCTAGCCCGAATTCTTCTGAGTGAAAAAGCCCGTCAGAACGGAGTCTACCCGGCCATGGCTACCCAAGACCCGACTATTATCGATGAAATAAAAACCTATGCCGGGGCCAAGAATATTTCCCGCGATGCCTTTGAATTTCAGATGCTCTATGGTATCCGGCGTGACCTGCAGGATGCACTCGTCAGGGAAGGCTACCAGGTGCGCATCTACGTCCCGTACGGAACAGCCTGGTATCCTTATTTCGTCCGGCGTTTAGCCGAGCGGCCGGCGAACTTGTGGTTTTTCATCAGTAACTTTTTCCGATCTTAATCCCCGAACACTCCTATGACATCACCCACTATTACCGAATCAAACCTTATACCTGGCGTTCTAACCGCTCACTTGCGTGCATACGCCGATGATCGCGGCCAATTCGCAGAAGTTTTTCGCAAGGGTTGGTTCCCACACCGCACGTGGGACACCTTCCAAATGAATCACTCGGTTTCGCAAGCCGGGGTTTTACGCGGCCTTCATTATCACTTCCACCAGGTGGACTACTGGTATTTGGTCGCGGGAAGAATACGAGTCGGCCTGGCCGATTTACGACGCGACTCAACGGCATTTATGCAAACCCACGCTTTTGATTTCGATTCGGCTAATAAACAGGGACTATTCATTCCGACAGGCGTTGCACACGGGTTTTTAGCATTAACAGATGTCACCCTTTTTTACATTGTCGACAATTATTACGATGGTCAGGATGAACATGGATTAGCCTGGAATGATCCAGATGTTAGTGTTGAATGGCATCCCCAACAAAAACCAATCCTGTCGGATCGAGACGTATCGAATCCACTCTTCAGCGAGATTCCCAGCTCATCTCTTCCGAAATAATTAAAAATTCGGGAAGAGATACCCCCGCCACCCTAATTGATTATCCGATAAGTGGAAAGACGCTGCGGTTGGAAATTCACCTGTACCCTGCTTTTCAGGGTCCATCACAACCGGGCTCTAGAAAACCACGCCAACTCGGTTCCAGAGAGGGGGGCCGAGGATTAGCAAACCAATCAGCACCGCACCAAGAGCAGCGACGAGTACAGCCGCCGCAGCCACGTCCTTCGCTGTCTTTGCCAACGGATGGTAACTTGGCGCTGCCAAATCCACGACAGCTTCGATTGACGTGTTCACAAATTCGGCCGTCCACACCACCATAACGGTTAAAAGTAAAATAGCCCAATCGAGTCGTGGAAGGCGAAGCCACAAGGCCAGAGCAAAGACAGCGAGGCTGATCAAGGCATGGATCCAGGCATTTCGCTGCGTGCGCAAGACATACCACCACCCTTCGAATGCATAGCGAAAGCTGAGCACCCGTCGCCTGACTTCTCCCTCGCTATTGGAGTTAACCATCATATTCATCCTCTGATGGCTGGATATGCGCAAGACCCAATTTCTTCAGGATTTCAACTTGAACAGACCACATCCTTTCTTTGGGATCATCCTCGGTGTGGTCGAAGTCCAAGAGATGCAAAGTCCCATGGACCACCAAAAGCTGCAATTCCTCAATGAGTGAATGACCTTTCGACAGAGCTTGTTTTTCCGCATAAGGAACGGCGATAGCCAGATCGCCCAGGTAACTGAGGTATGCATTATCCCCTGGAATTGGCTCGCCCATCGGGAAGCTCAGAACGTCGGTCGCATGATCTTCACCCCGAAATTTGCGGTTGAGTTCTTGAATTTCCTGATTATCAGTCAAAAGGATGGTTAACTCCGCATCTTGATTGGCATCAACAACAGCCAATGTGGTTTTGGCTGCTTCGGATAATGGCTCAATGAACGCCTCATCAACACCAAAGGTATTCTGAATCTCAATGACGTTGGACATATGTGATTCCGTTAGGGGTTGGGGATTATCCGGATTGAATGGTGTGAGGAGCTTTGGCTCGTTGCTCCGGGAGAGATTTTGTTGCTGGTGGCGCGCTAATTTCCGGCAAGTTCTCAGCGATAAGTAGCTCATTCCCGGGGTACTGAACCCGAACGTGGAATCGCCCCTTTAACGTCTCAATGAAAGAAGCCCGTATTCCCTCGATATCTCCCATGCTCAAACCACTTTGATTTAGTTGGCCTTCTAGAATATCTTCTTCGACAATCGAATTGACCAATCTTTCAATTGCTTTCTCGGTATTGGGCCGAATCGCGGTTGATGTGGCATCGATCGCATCGGCTAGCATCACAATCGCCGATTCACGTGAGCCGGGACGAGGACCCGGATACATAAATGACTTGACATCAACCTCGGTGCCTTCGCCGGCTGCTTCTTGGGCTTTACGATAAAAACTTTTCACAATCCGTGCGCCATGATGCTCGGCGATAATGTCTTTGATCCGGAATGGCAAATGGTATTTTCGAGCCAGATCCAATCCATCAGCAACATGACTTATTATGATCCGGGCGCTGGTTACCCCATCCAAAGAATCATGGGGATCGACGCCTTCCTGATTCTCAACAAAGAAAGGTGGGCGCACCATTTTGCCGACATCGTGATAGAAAGCGCCAACACGAACCAAGGTACTGTTGGCGAGAACCCTTTCGGCTGCCTGTTCGGCCAAGTTAGCCACCATGATGCTGTGGTGATAAGTTCCCGGTGCCCGACGTAACATTTCCCGTAGCAAGGGATGATCGAGTCGAGAAAGGTCTTGCAACTGGAGGATGGTGACGATGCCAAATAGACCGCCCAGGACATAAAAACCTGCCAAGGTTAATGCTGAAGAGAGCAGTCCATTGCCCAGGCTGAAAACGATGGGCGGCAAAAGATTTGACGGATCTGTACCGTCACTCAGCCAAAACATGACCGTGACAAAAACGTACCCGAGAGTAGCAAACAAACCAGCGCGGAAGAAAGCTGAAATACGTTGAGTGTCCCGCAGCGTGAGGATACTCACGAGTCCCCCGGCGGCTAAGAATATCGCTGTCTCCAGGGAATTGAGATTGATAAATCCTGTTAAGCCGGCCATGAGTACGGTGACCAAAATGGCGAAACGAACATCATATACTACGGCCAGCAACATCGACAATGCTGCCAATGGGTACCAATAAGTGAGCGCGCCTTCAGAAACCATGATTTTGGCCAGAAGCGTAAAAATCAAAATGAGGCCGCCTAAAACACCCAGATACCGCCCGTTTGGAAATTGAACCGATTGGAATCGGGCCCAGTAAAGTGAAATTGAGGCAACGACTAGAGTCGAGGCCATCAGCATGCTGAATACATGTCGCCAATCTCGTTCCTGACGCATTAACCCCAATTCGTTCAATAACTCGAAGTCTGCTTCGGTGATGATATCGCCGGCACGAACGATACGCTGGTCGCGTGCGACTGACCGAGTGATGGGATCGATAGCGGCGGCCGCTTCCCCACGTGCGGTGGCTGTTGCTTCTTCGTTTGGAAAAATGGTGGGGATAATGAATTGATGCGCTAACTCAGTCACTACGGCCGTCTGAACCAGAGAAAGATCCAAACTGGCTAGACGACGGGCAGCTCTTTGAAAATCACCTAATTGACTTGGACGGATTTCTTCGCGCATGAGATCTTCGATGATCCCTAAAATATTCCCTTTTACCTCTTCATAATCCGATTGGCTAAGGCTTAATATTCCTTGGGCAATATCTTCGTCAAACGATACCCCTTCAATGGCTTGAATATAAGCCAGTCGACGCCCAGTTGATGCGCTCGAATCCGCTCGAACGGTTTCGATAAATGCGAACATGTCTCTCGCATTTGCCAGTTGAGATCGGCCAATCCCCAGATCGAGAGGTGTATAGACTTCTGCGATCGACTTGGTGGCTTGCTCGCGCGCCTGTTGGGTTAAGAGTTCGCTGGTGTAAGTAAGGGATCGAGGAGAGAAGATATCGTTTGGGGCTGGCTGTCCGACTGTAATTTCAACCTGCGTTGATCCCGGTAAATCAATCGAGAGGATCAACGTCATGCCAAGGATTAACACGCTAACGAAGATGGGGAGGGCATAACGTCTGCCCCACGAGCGCCAGCTGTCTACTGTGGCGTCCGGCAGGGATAAGTTCATTTTGAATTACGCATATGATGCCAGGAAATCACGATAGAAGCGACCGAACAACATCGCTGACAAGCCTGCCGTCAGCCCGCCCTTTAAGTTCAGGCATAAGACGGCTCATGACCTGTCCCATATCCTTGGGATCGGTCACACCCATTTCATCGATAATATTCCTGGCTGTCGTTTCGATTTCTTCGCGTGTCATGAGCTGCGGTAGATAGGTTTCAATAATCGCTATTTCCGCGTTCTCATCGTCAACTGATTCCTGGCGACCAGCTTTCTGATAATCAGTGATACTTTCTTGACGTTGTTTGAGTTGTTTGCGCAGGACATCCTGGACGCCAACATCATCAAGGGTTGTGCGCGTATCAACTTCAGTTTGCTTAACAGCCGCTAACATCATGCGAAGGACATCACGTCGTTTTGTGTCACCGGCACGCATGGCGACTGTCAGGTCGGAGGTTAATTGCTCTTTCAGGCTCATACTTATTCTTCAGGTCTAACATTTTAATTTTAGCATTGGCCGGGGGGGTGTCAACCGGCCATGATTGTATAAAGATTCAGATTTCCTTCGCGCCCATCGCTATAATACGTTTCAACGACTGAAAAACCGGCTTTTGAGGCTATTTCTTGAATATATTCTAAGTTCAAATTGGCAACATACCGCAAGCCCATGCCGCCCCGCTGCCAGGTCAGCAAATAATCATTTGGCTCGACCTGATCGGCCGACAGGCCAATTACTTCCCAAGGTACAATTTTTTGCTTTTGGCGTTCACTGCTCATGAATTGCCAATTGGCAATGACAAGTCGGCCGTCTTCTTTTAATTGCTCCCTCATCTCTACCATCAATCGCAGACGATTCTCATGACTTGGAATATGCTGCAGGGTAGAGAGGCAAACGATGATGTCGAATAAAGCGAGTCCTTCCAAACAGCCGGCAACACTTAAATCGCGGGCGGTTAAAATTCCCGGAAATGGGTGCGTTGTTGCGGCCAGTCCCTCTGAAAAATCGACCCCAACGTAATGAGCTTGAATTCCACTGGCTGCCAAAAATAGACCAAACCGCCCATTGCCACATCCAACATCCAAAACTTGAGGCGATTGGTATTCGGAAATAAGCGTGATGAGCCGTTGGAATCCCGGCTGGGGATTTGTGCGGGTTTCAGAGAACTCGAAAGCAAATCGATCGTAAAAAGCGTGGTTGAGTTCAACCAGGATGCGAGCTACACGATCATCCATTATCGGGTTGCATCCTGCCTTAGAAACCAAACCGTCTCAGGGTTCGATCAACCGCGGCCGTGTAGCTGCCGCCAAACAGGCGAACATGAACCAGAAGCGGATAAAGATTATAGATGTCGCAACGCTCCTCAAAAAAACCGGCGGCGATGGGCCGAATTTCCTGATAGCGCTCAAAAAACCTTTGGCTGAACGTATTGAACAAAGTAATAAAAGCCAACTCTATTTCATGATGAGCAAAATAAATAGCGGGATCAAGGAAAGCCTTGATTCGTTTACCTTCAGCCAATACATTGGTAGTCCAGACATCTCCATGAATGAGGGATGGCTTTGGAGGTTCCAACAAAAAATGATGAAGCTGGTCGCTGAATTTTTCGAGACGTTTCAATAATTCGCCCGGCAACCGTCCGGCACGATACCCTTCTTTAGCCATGTAAAGGAGTCGCTGGTCGCGAAAGAATTCGATCCAGAATTGGTTGCTGGGATTTGGTTGGGGCAATCCACCGATCAAGGTGTCAAACTCAAATCCGTATGCTGATGAAGAGAGACTGTGCAAAGCGCCTAGTAATTCCGCGGCATGCTGTTCGGCGTCGATCGAGAAACGGCTTTCGCCGGACATGAAGGCCATTACCAGAATTTTTCCATTGTAATATCGAACTGATGGAACAGGTAAAGGCGAATGTTCGGAAAGGTAGAGAAGCATTTTCGCTTCAACCGGCAAACTGGCCTGCTCATCTTCGTCTAGCTTAACGACCAGTTGTTCACCACTGGATAATCGGACCAGATAAACTTCGCTGACGCATCCACCGCCTAACGATTCGATGTCAATGACCGGCTCATCAATAGCCGTAGCAAGCCGTTGTTGAATATCCACCTTGATCCTGGTTCATTACACTGCAACGCAATTAACTATAACTTGTTCACAGTAGGCGCTTCAGCGCTGTCTTTGAAGAATACGCCGGAAGTCGCTACTACGAACCATCGGAGTAGTTTTGTTAAAAAGCATCTATGATCCTTCGCTGACAATCCTTAAATTGTCAAAAGAAACCTGAACTGATCCGCCGGAAAACGTTCCGGCATCTAGCCCGATTGTTCCCGATTGGTAGAGATCGTCCGTCACCTGTGTCAGGAGAATATCATTTACATAAAATGCCAACTCCGAACCGGTAGCGATGACTTTGAGGCGATTGGGAACATTTAAACCCTTGTTGAGCGCCTCTGTGGGCGTCCACTCCGGAACCAGTCGAGTCCAGCTTCCATCGGCATTATGACGCTCGACCATGAATAACCCCGTGCCTGTGACCTCGAATCGATAGAATTGCTGGTTGTCCTGCATTCTAAACAAGATGCCATAGCTGCTCTCCGTGGATCCGGAACGCTGCCAGGCGTCAACTTCGAGCAAGAAATCGGAAAAAGCCGGTTCAGTCAAGGTTGTAAACTGGATTGTATTTGGTGAATTGACGGAAACTACCAGCTGGTCATTCACGATTGTCGTAGAACCGTGTTCATCCTCTTCGAACATCCAGTTACCCAACTGACCGGGAACGAAGGATTCATTTAATTCACCTGATTGTCGCAAAGATGATCGTGGCTCGCTCAAAAAAGCAGCTGACTCGCCGCAACCTGGCAAGCTCATCAA
Organism: Chloroflexota bacterium; assembly: GCA_046485205.1. Lineage (GTDB taxonomy): Bacteria > Chloroflexota > Anaerolineae > Promineifilales > Promineifilaceae > Promineifilum. Next base: position 10,098 of record JAWOHK010000139.1, read on the forward strand.
GGCCAACGCTAGGCCGAGGAAAAGCCAAACGTAGCTAAGGCGCGGTGACCTGGACATTATCAAATTGTATGACCGTCGTTCCAGGTTGAAGTGTGCTGGCCGCCAAACCAATGTCACCAATGACAAAAGTGGGGTCGTTGACACTTAACAAAGGCGTTCCATTGACAGTGAGACTTAGCTGATTGCCAATACATCGAGCCTCAAGGTTATTGATCGCAGCCCCTTGGTTGATTACATCCGAGGGTTGAAATTGCTGGTCTTCGGTCAGGTAGACCACACTGTCAACACCGCTTTGATACTTGGCAATGGCGTAGTAACCATCGCCGCTGACCAGGAAGACATAAAAATTTTCTTCGTTCTGATAGCGGCAAATCAAGCCATAGGCATTGTCATTTGGCCCACTGACCTGTCGTGCTTCAGCACTGACGATGACATCTGTGAAATTTCGACCAGGGTTAGTCCACCAAATTTGACCGGGTTGGGTAGCCGTAATTTGCATTGTTTCGTTTTCGATTTCGGCAATGCCTCCACCCCGATTATAGGTGGCCCAACCGCATGATTGTTCACCACTGAAGTCATCGAGGAACAATATCCCCGGCTGATCACATGTGTCTGGTTCGTTGCTTTGTAACGTACACGCAGATAATGTGAACAGCAAAAAGAGCCCCAAAGCTCCTTTCACGACCACGTGTCCTGATAATCTGAAATCAGAGGCCATACCTTATATCTCACTACCTTCTGGCGTTTCTTCAAGCAATGTTTTCTCGACCGCCTCGATTTCTCCGGCTATATCGGGTTGCCGGCGTGAGACTACGAGAAAAATCCCCAATATGATGATCCACAAAATAATGACCAGAGCCGCTACAACGAATAAATTATCTACCATTCACCAGTGCTCCATCTTTCACAAGAATCTTGGTGTCCAATGTCCCAGCTTTCAAAAGTGATCCAGTCTACACGATGAAATATTTTTTAATAACTCATCTTCTGTGAATTGTAAACGGCTTCGACGATTCAGGCCATGCTATTCCAGAGTGGTTCGAGTACGTCGCGAGCATTATTTTCATAGCGGGCCATGACGAACAAGGCATCCGATAACCGGTTTAAATAACTGACCACGAACTCGCCGATTGGCTCTTCGCGCGATAAAGCAATCGCTTCGCGTTCCGCGCGCCGGCAAATGGTTCGGGCGACATGCAAGTGGGCGGAGCCAATGGTCCCACCCGGCAAGATGAAATTCTCCAGCGGACCGACCACGGCCGTCATTTCATCAATGAGGCTTTCTAACCGGTCAATATGTCGCTTCTCGATTTGGGGGATGCGAAACTTGGTCTTGTCTTCCTCAAGAAAGCTAAGATCGGAACCCAGATGAAATAACTCATTTTGTATCTCAGGTAAAACTTGGGCCAAACGGTCGGCTAAGCCGAAGGCAAGGGCCACACCTATGTAAGAATTCAGTTCATCAACAGTGCCATACGCATTGACCCTAAGTGAATTCTTGGGTACCCGTTGCCCGCCGGAAAGCCCTGTTTGACCGCTATCCCCTTGTCTGGTGTAAATCTTTGTTAATCGCGGCATCTGAATCCCTCCTATCAAATTGAATGGGGTGTTTTTTTGAGGCTTGGATCCCTTCAAGCGCTTCCGGGACTGTTAACCAACCAGAGCCGGGAAACAAACGAGCTATTTGAGGGGCGAAGTGAGGTGACGCACTCAGGACCTCATGGGTATCGCCCGCGGCAATCACTTCTCCCTGGCTTAAGACGATAGTCCTGTCGGCCAGCATGGCCACCAACTCGACATCGTGGGTGACTAACAACAATCCGGCTCCGGCCAGCAACCACTGACGCCATATCGACGCGATCACTTCCTTTGTGTGAAAATCCAAGCCACGCGTCGGTTCGTCCAACAAGAGGACGCTCGGCTCAGTAACCGACACTGCTCCAAGTGCCACCCTTTGTCTTTGGCCCACCGACAAATCTCGCGGATAGCGCTCTTCAAGTGTAGAAAGTCCAAGCCGTTCGATCAAGCTTAAGCGTTGGTCGGACTGCTGAAGGTTGTGATTGCGCAACGTAACCAGAAACTCCTCACGTACGGTCTCAGCATAGAGAAGATCGTCCGGGTACTGGGGTAAATACGCGACCTCCCGGCATATTTCGGACACATGTTTTCCTTTGGTGGCTCGCCCGTTGACTTCTACAGTTCCTGTTCGGGCCGGCAATAGGCCAACGATACACTTCAATAAAGTCGATTTGCCGGCTCCATTTCGCCCGATTAAGGCGACCGCTTCTCCCGGATTAACGCTCAAATCAATATCGTTTAAGGTTTGTTGTCCATTATAAGCAAAGCTAAGCTCCCGCACACTTAACACCGGCGTTAAATCGATCAAACCTTTCTCTTCGGGTAATCCGGCTCCGCTCTCTACCTCGGTAAGCTCAATGGTCGCACCGGCGTTCCGCTTACCCTGGCGAATCGTCAACGGGAGCGGATTCCAGCCGAGGGTTCTGGCTACTTGAATCAACGGCGGCACGATCGGCATGGTGGTCAGCGCTTCCTGCACCGGAGCATCAATCGTAATCTTGCCCTCCTCCAGGTAAGTAATGCGGTCAACATAGCGGAGAATTCGTTCCAGCCGATGCTCGGCCAATACGATCGTCAATCCTAAATCTTCATTCAGTCTCACCAAGGCTCGCAAAACATCCTCGGCCGATTGCGGATCCAGTTGACTGGTCGGTTCATCAAGGACCAGAATTGACGGGCGCAACGACAAGGCGGCCGCGATAGCCACCCGCTGTCGCTCGCCACCGGATAGGTTGGTTACTGACCGAGCCCGTAAGTGCACCAAGTCTAGGAGATCAAGTGTCTCTTCGAGGCGAATTCGCATTTCCATCGGTGTGATAGCGGCATTCTCCATTGGAAAAACAATCTCGCTTTCCACTTCTTCATATACAGTCTGAGACTCAGGATCCTGCCCGACGAACCCCACATGCCGGCTCATCGTGCCTGGTCCGGCGATGATTGGATTGATGCCATTTACCCGGATTCGACCAGATATTGAGCCGCCGTTGAAATGAGGTACCAGTCCGTTAATTGTCCTCAGCAAGGTGGATTTACCGGAACCTGACGGACCGGCTACCAAAACAAAATCCCCTTCCTGCACTTGCCAGTTAACCCCTTGAAGTGCGGGGCTATCTGTGTTCGGAAAAGCATAAATCAAACTTTGAATATCGATCATGACCAAATAAATAATACCCCAGGAGCCAGCAAACCTAACAACGATGCGCCGACCCATAATTCAAAGGGGGGAACAGAAAATAGCGGGTAGGGCGAATAAGCGACTGCGGAACGATCCATTCCCGGCAGTATACCGCTCAGCAGCAAAAGGGGGATACAGGCAGATAGAACGACTATGGACTCTCTCCATGACCACTTGATCGTCCGGTAATGCGTTCGTCGGGCGGATTTACTGAGTTCTTGATAGGCAACAACGATGAACCCCCCTCCAAATAGCAGCAAGAACCACCCATCGACCGATTGCCAACCCAATCGCAATGCCCCCACAAAAATACAAACTAACCCGGCCGCGGCTAGCGCCCGGACCCGATGAGGCGCGGACAATGGCGATACGCCCCCATAACCTCGCGCCACCATCGTCTCGGCCAGATTCATGGCCCTCTCCAATCCGCCGACCAGAAGTGGGATCATAATCGGGCGCCAATCTCTCAGCCCTTGCAAACGATGTCCTCTAATAGCCTGGGCATCGCGAATCCGATGAAAATGACGAATTGTCTCTGGAATATAAGTGATGGCGATAACCAGGACAAGGCCTAACTCATGAAGTGCCGCCGGAACAAGAGTTGTTAGCTGACTGGCAGGGACGACCGCATTAAAGGTAAAAAACAATGCCAGCAATGCAACCAGGCTCAGGCCATTGATCAATCCGTATACGGCCGCTTCCAAAGTCAGGGGACCACCGATAAGGTACAAGTTTTCCGGCAATGAAATCAGGACGGTTTCTCCAAAGTGGGCCATCAAGACATTAAAAATTGTTGAAAACAGCAGGATCAAGATAGCCATTCGCCAAAATGGTAATTGCAGAACCGATTTCTCGGAGGACTTGCAGAGCATCATAACCACCCGAGCTATTAAAAGAAGGAGAACCAGGTAAATAGGATTGCGCAGATAAATCGCCAGCAAGGCCCCGCACCCTAACCATACGACCCAGGCCCGGACATCGAAGGTCTTCATGTCGCCGCCACATGTAGCTGCAATCGATCGCGAAATCGATTAAGGGCACGAATTGTTGGTATGCCCAAGATAATGAGAAGGAGAGCATTGCCGAAAGCAGCTATCGAATCCCAAACAAAAGATGTTGCCATGTAAAAAATAGCATAGCGGGACAAACCACCGGCCAATCCCGCTCCCGGCTCCCAGGTCATCGCTGGATCGCCAACTAGAAACGGCCACGTATAAAGATTCATGACGGCCCCATAAAGAAACCCCCATGCAAAACCAAATCCGATTAACAGGCTTAACTCCAATTTGGGTCGGCTAAGGTGGGGCAACCAGCCGGCTGTCAAACCGATCCAACCAGCGGTGAACATCTGGTAAGGAAGCCACGGCCCCACACCAGCAGTGATAATGGCCGAGACCAATAAGGTCATTGCTCCCATCAGGAATCCAAACCGGGGACCGAACACGTAACCGCTGACTATAATCGGTGCGAATATAGGGGAGAATCCTCCCGGGCCGGGAATCGCAACCTCGATAAAGCGTAAGATTGCTGTTATGGCAACGAGAACACCCAGCGCGGCTACCGTTTTCGCCCCCGCTGCCTGGCCTTGAAGTTCCACTAACAAAACGGCCAGACACATGCCAATCAGCAAGGCGGCTAAAAGAGGTGTCTCATTGGCTCGAAGTAATGAATCGTTAGGATTAGGCCCGGCCGTCAGGGGCAACAGGAAAGGATAAGCCAGGGCAACCGCGCCGATCATGGCGGTTAGGAGGAATAGTACAGCGGTTAGGACTTGTTGGGCCGGTGGATTCTCTCTGGCCACTACTTGCTCTCCGACTTGCCGGCCCGACGACGGCCTAACCAGGCCACAGCGGCAAGAAATAATAAGATACCCAATAAGGGTCCGTAGGTGAGCCAATTTTCTGCTCGCGGCTGGTTCGAATCGGTCGCAAAGACTGTAACAGGCGATTCATTCCCGGAAAAACCGCATACATCCTCAAAATCGATGAGTGGGGGTTCTGTCGCCGTGGTAATTGAACTTTGGCCCCATACCCAACCTTCGATATCACCGTCTCGAACCCGGTACATCCCTGCTCCAATAGTAGAATATTCCCATTGTCCTTCTGAAAAATGCCAATATGTCCAGTAGGTACATTCGCTCCCACCGCGGCAAGCACAAAAGCAATCATCGATCGCACAACCCGTTTGCCCAATGCGACACACCGCCTGTCCAGTCGACTGAAAATCGAACTCCACCGGAATTTGAGATCGAACCAGCGCTTCATAGCCGGATATTTCATCCTCGGAAAAGTTGATACACACTGAATCAATCTCACCATTCCCAAAGTCAATGACCAGTACAGCCTGATTTTCCCGCCCGTCATCTACGGCTATTTGACCGACTGCCAGGCCTGAGGCCACAAGCAGTGACAGAATCAGGCTGATGACTCTCCAAATCCACATGCGGAGCTTGTTCAAAATTGATTAGTCGCTGGCAATTGGAAACGGTTCTCCGGCCAGTGCCGGTATTGATTGGACTGTGGCGAAGAAATCTTCAAATGGTCCTTCACCAAAGTCAGATTGAAATGCCCCACTTTCTGATTGAAACGACAGCAAGGCATCCAAGGGGCTTTGACTATTTTTCGACCAATCATTGTCGGAGGAATACCAATCTTCGCCGACAGAAGCCAGGCCTTGAATCACTATCGCTGTACTGTTAGCGCTCGTGCCGAATCCGGGTGAATAGGCCCACCCGCCACTATCTTCCTGGCTGGTTCGCAAATAATCCAGCGCACTAGCCACGGATGGATCAATTGTCGTTTTTCCAGAAGCGACCAGTGCCATAATGGCCAACGCTGTCGCATCAGCATTGTTTTCGGTCCCGAATCCATCATCCCAGGAGCCATTTTCCGCTTGGCGGTTCTCTAACCAGTTAACCGCCGTCTCAGGTAACGCCTCACCGGCCGCCGCTAAACCTAAAATGGCTAGTGACTGTTTGAATGGATCGTCAACGCTATAAGTCCCGTCCGGGTTAAGATGAGATTCCAGAATGTCAACCACATCTACACCATCAAAATCTCGCGGATCAAACCCAGTGCCGGCAAGTGCGAGTATCAGCTTCCCCGCCTGTCCGCCGTTTTCCTGGGCATAAGCCCGAACAGCCGGCATGTTAGCTTTCAAGAAATCTACAAGCTCGCTATCTTGAACAGGGTCGATGCCAGCGAAGTCGACACCACTACCGGCCAAGGCCAGCATGACATCAACGGTTCCGCCCACGTCTGATGGGGCAAGATTGGCTCCGATGCTAAAACTCGAAAAGCCGCCATCATCATTCTGATGTTCGCCAACCAGCCAATCGACTGCGCGTTCAACCTGCACTGTTGTATCTGGTAATCCGGTCGGATCGTTTCGGCCGACTTCTCCTACTCGTGGAAATATTACCAGAGCGGATACAGCCACGGCGGCCAAGAGGATTACACCAATCCAAGAATCCTTTCGATTACTATTCATTACTCTTTGTCCATTCCCTTTCTTGCCTCGAAGATTGACAGGTGAATCAAACCTGTAGTCATTCACACAATTTTCGACAAAGAGGGGGAAGTATTAGAAGCAAAAACTCGATGCCAAAGCATCGAGTCGAGAATTAACGGGATATATTACGCTCCAGATAGTTCCCAACCCTTATCCACGAGGGCTGAAACTCATCTCCGGGTGTCGACCTGGCTTATCAACCTTAACAGTCCGGTTGCATCACAGTTGCGGGAACAGCACTGGCCTTCCCATTCATTTGTTTAAAACCAACAAATGGGGCACCAGTTTCGCGATTACGCCCTGCCTTCCGGGGCATGGGCGACCAGAGACGGGTTAGCCTATTTAGTTGTAAGACGCAGTCTATCAGAAGAAAAACCTTCCGTCAAGACGCCAATGGTTGAGTGCAAGGTTTTCCAGAAGCCGACAAAAACACCAATTTTCGCCTCTATTGGGAAAAATTTAGGGATTGATCCAGCCAGCATAACGACAGGCAGCAAAACCATGGGTGATGAGACGTTCATAGCCGTAATCAGGAGCGACGAGTCGTAAGTATCCATTGTCGACCAGAAGCAACCATTGATTATCACCCGACCAATCGTAATAGGGAAAGGGCGCCGGGTATCGAGGAAAATTCAAATTGATGACCTGGGTTTCATCGCGCTCAATGTCATACAAACGCAACAGCCATCGGCTCATTACCGGGTCGTCAAAATAGACGGTAAGTATTTTGCGTCCATCCTTCGTGATCGAAAACGGTCGATAACCGGTGGGTGTGAAAACCAAAGGATCACCAACGGGAGACGAATTGCCCTCCTCAATAATTTCTAATTGGGCCAAGGTAGTATCTTTAGTCAGGGGATCAATACGTCCTTCAAGCGTCAACTTTATCAAGAAGAAGCGGCGATTCTCAATCCCAACCGATGACCCGGCCAGAAACAGCGATTTCCCGTCTGGCGGGATGGCAGCGACATGTTGAATGCGCATCGAACCCGTAGCATTTGGGTCCAGTAACTGCAAGAGGTCTCGAGAACTAATAAGCGGGACGGTGATATCGCTGGAAACGGTTTGAAGGACTAGTTCCATCTCCGGGCTTCCCTGTCCATCATTGCCCAGCAGCCGAATATAACCAAACGTGTCCGAGTTAAGCCAAAAAGGATTAAAAGCCCGTCCAACCGGTTCGATGAGATGTCCCTGGTCATCACCCAGATATAGGTTGAGGTCCGAATCCTGGGTAATCAAGGTTAATTCCCCCGTTGGTGACCATACTGGAAACCCGGCCACTTCTTCCGGCGCGCAATTTCCACCGAGGCACTCCTGAAGACGCAACATTTCATAAATAGTGCGGCCGGTGTTCCCTCGCGAATAACGAATGATGATCAGATCATCTTGAGGACGTGAGGTAATCCCCACTAACCGTGCCGATAACTCGGTATTGCCGTCTTCAAACAACAGTAACTCCTGATCGTCCTGACGATAGGCCAACTGCAACCGCCCAATGTTAGTACCCGGAAACCCACCTCTCAAGATCAGTCCATCATCATTGGCCAGCGGCTGCAAGTAATTGTATCGCCTATCCGTATTCTCCTGTGTCCAGCTATTCATTGAAGGATCATATGTGAACAAACTTAACCCCGCGCCACTTGATGGAAAGCATAAAGCAGCGATCGTCTGCTCCGGCAACGGGATGGGCGCTTCCAAATTGTTTTTCATCAGTGTGAGAATTCGATCGGTATAACCCCTGAATAATGCTTGATAGCTAATCTCGTTTGTCGGCAAGCCAACTAATGAGGGAGCCGGTAAGGTAAACGTTCGCCCGAAGAGCGCTGGTTGAATCGGGTCGACGAGTCTGATGAGCGAGTCCGCGCTGGCGTCGAATTCCAAGGCAATCGGATATTCGATTCCACACCGATCAATCATATTTGCTTGCCCTTGAACTTCGCTCTGGACGCACAAATCTGCGATTGATGCTTCCAAATCGTAAACTATTCGCCGAACGATAGCCTCATCTCGCGAAGGGTAACTAACGTACAGATGCTCGGTTGAAAGGATCCTCTCTTCACCCCAATAGTCATCACCGGGACTGGCGTAGAGCCAATGAACCCCTTTTAGGCGAAAATAATATGTCTGTTCAAGACTGACGATCTGGGTGGATCCCTCCGGCGAAGCATATTCGTAGTTTCGAATCAGTGATACTTTGGCTTCTCGCCAATCGGCATTCAATTCGACACTATGCGAGGCTGATTGGAAAGTGGAGTAATTCTTAAGGCCTAGTGCATCACGACCGGTCATCCGGTCCGACAAAAACAAACGACGCTGGCTCATAAACCAATTCAAATCGTCGCGGGATAGCAAATTCGTAAATAATTCCACATCGTTTCGCGTGATTGCCTGTTCAAGCGTACTACTGGTGGCAATCACATCTCTGACAACGATTTCTTCCCGGGTCACTGCGCGGCGATGCAAGAAAATCAACAAGAGCACAACTGCCCCGAGAAGAAGGATCGATATAAAGAGCAATGAACGATTCCGATTATGCGGTAGCTTAGCAGGTTGAAGATCAGGTTCCGAATCCCATGTATGTTCGTCTTCAGTTTGCCACTGATAAAGTGTCTTCATGCCGTCAGGCTGGCTTGCGGCCGACATAGAGCAAATGATCGGCCGCACCAAAAAGGGAAGGGTCTTTTCCGAGACGATAGTTCAAATCTACCCAGGCTTGCCATAATTCGCCGGTCAAGGCGTTGACCGTTTCTTCGTGGCCGGCCACAATGCCTTCACATCCCTGCAAAGCCAACGAATTGAAACCACCATTCTCCATCAAGGCTATAACATCATCGGGGTGAATAAAAAAAGAATCAGGAAACGTTGAAGTTGGGTGAGCCGGGTTGATACCTTCATTCAATATCTGGTGATATCGCTCCGGAAAATCCAATATCCATAGAGGGGAATGCATGGCGATATCCCGTAAGGGAGCAAAACGGGTGATGAAGCCGGCGAAAAGGATTCCGCCCGGTCTCAGCACTCGCCGTGCTTCTTGAATAGCCTGTGTCCTATCTTCGGCTGATATCAAATGGTAGAGCGGACCGAAGAGTAATGCGGCATCGAATAGACCGGTGTACTCATTTGGTAAGTTTCTGGCATCCCCCTTAATCGGAGCCGGCAGATATATACCTAATTCAGTCGCTTTTTGGTGGCTAGGTCCAGGCAGTTGGAGGACAGATCCAGGAGAGTTACATCATAACCTTGCTGGATTAAATGTAACGCATAACGCCCGGGCCCTCCGCCAATATCCAGGATATTGGCTGGGGGTGAGGGTAAATTATCGACTAGAATCCGGCACGTGACAGCGAATTCGGTTCGGTGGCGTTCCAGACGTTCCCACTCTTGTTCGGCATGCCTGTCATAGTGAGCTTCGACTGGATTCATTGCCAATCAAACTTGAATCGAATACCTTCAGGCGTCCGCATTTCTCGCCAGCCAAAGGATTGCAGAACAATGTCGGATCGAGCACCAAATTCCCGCATTAGCGAAGCCATCGGCTCGCTGGCAAATTGTGCGGCATCGTCAAAGATCGTTATTGGATCCAGATCAAGCTGCCGGGCGCAATGATGAAACACAGCCAGCGATTTCGTTACATCACGATTTTCCGGTATGACAAAATTGGCTATGCCATTGCCTATCAACCCTAAATGCAACCATTCGTGATCCTTAGAACGAACCGACAAGGTCGCCGCCCTATGACCAAAAATCCCGAACAAGGCTCGTTCAGTCGCTGACAGAGCCGCCATGTATTTCTCACGCTGTGCGGGAGATAATGCGGTGAAGGCGTTGATGAGGATACGCAATTTTTCGTCAATAGGAGCCGGTAGCGGCAGCCCGAAATAATCAACAATTGTTAAGCCGGACAGGACTAGCTGCGCGCTCTCGACATAGGCTTTCATAGCCTGCCCATTCGTGGACGGTGTCTTGCTGTTCATCATTCGCGGATGAGGCTTCGGCCGGTCATATCATCGGGTGGTGAAATACTCATCAAATGTAGAATGGTCGGCGAGACATCTGCCAGAACTCCTCTTGGTAACAGATCAAAGTATTGGTCCCCGATGACAAAGAGAGCTACCGGCTGTGTGGTGTGGTATGTGTGAGGTTCGCCGGTTTTTTCATCGATCATTCGCTCACAGTTACCATGATCGGCAGTCACAATTGCTGCCCCACCTTTGGCTGTGATAGCCTCAACCAGCCGTCCGGCGCATTCATCAACCGTCTCGACCGCCTTGATGGCGGCTTCTAGCACACCGGTATGTCCGACCATATCCGGGTTGGCAAAGTTCACCAGGATGAAGTCATCATCATGGTTTCTCATGCGTTCCAAAACGGCCTCGGTGAGTGGTTGGGCACTCATCTCTGGTTGTAAATCATAAGTAGCCACCTTGGGCGATGGCTCCAAATGTCTTTCCTCTCCGGCATACATAGATTCGATCCCACCGTTAAAAAAATAGGTCACATGAGCATATTTCTCAGTTTCGGCCGCATGGAATTGCTTGCAGCCTTCTTGGCTCAGTACTTGAGCCAGCGGGTAGGTGATGCCTATTTCCGGAAAAATGACCTTAAGAGGATACTTGGGATCATAGGAGGTCATGGTAACAAGGTCTACTTGAGGAATATATTGGCGATCAAAGCCATCAAATTCAGGAAAAGCAAAAGAGGTTACAATTTGTCGCATGCGGTCGGCACGAAAATTATAAAACACGATCGCGTCACCCGGCTCAACTTTCACATTATTCTCGCCGACGTCGATCGCCACCGGCAAAACAAATTCATCTGTTATTCCCCCCGCATAGGAATCAACCAACGCTTTAGTCAACGATGGCGCAGGCCTGGGGAGCTTGCCTTCCTCCCGATACGCCTCATGAGAGGTAATTACGCGATAGCCAATTTTAGTCCGAGGCCAGCGCTTATCGCGGTCCATTGTGTAATAACGGCCTGATAACGAAGCAATGATTCCTGGATGATCCTCCAGATAGGCTTCAAGCTTTCGGGCATAACCCAAAGCGCTTTCCGGTGGTGTATCGCGACCATCAGTAATGATATGAATGATCGGGGTGACTTCGTTTTGTTCGGCCAGACGCAAGAGTGCGTACATATGATCGCTATGGCTATGAACTCCCCCTTCACCGAATAACCCAATCAAATGAAGTTTTCCGTCACGAGCCTTGACACCGGATATCGCTTTCAGAAGCGTTTCATTTTGGAAAAATTCGCCGTTACGAATGGCGAGATTAATACGAGTCAAATCCTGGTAGATGATCCTTCCCGCCCCTAAATTCAGATGCCCTACTTCAGAATTTCCCATCTGTCCGTCAGGCAGGCCAACCGCTTCGCCTGATGCATCTAAAATTGTGCGTTCCAATGATCGTTGCCAGCGATCATAGTTAGGGGTCCTTCCTTGCACAACGGCATTGCCATGCTCCATCTCACGGATGCCCCACCCATCCAGGATAATCAGGGCAACCGGTCTGTAGGCTTTCATGTTTTATCACTCCTAAGGTCCGGGAATTTTTCCCGAGTAAGCAAAAAGCGGCAGGCAAGATGCCTACCGCTAAAACCAAGGCTCCTCAGGTTGGACTCGAACCAACAACCATCCGGTTAACAGCCGGGCGCTCTGCCATTGAGCTACTGAGGAACATCGATCACGAATTATATCTGAGACATAGCGCCTGTCAAGCTGTCAGAAGCCCTGGGAGTGTCTAATTTTTCGGGTATTGGGATAATAGAGTTCATGAGTACATGTCCCCATTGTCAAATTGAAGTACAGCAAGTGAAAGTAGGTCGCAATCCGTCCGGCA
>JAWOHK010000155.1:0-14854 GCA_046485205.1 Chloroflexota bacterium
ACGTTTAGATACCCGGTATAATTGGAAGTGTAGGTCAACCGGCTGCCCAAATCGCCCGGCGCCTTATTATCATTGCCCAATTGCGGGTTGAAATCCTCACCGTTGGGTCCCAGGAAAATCATATTGGTATCGGTGACGGCCGAGAGATCGGTGGTCTCACAGGTGATGGTCATGCCCGGTATGACCCAAATTTTGTAAAAATCCTGGTCCGGTCCCTCGTTAAACGGCGGCACAAAGTTGAATTGTTGGGACTGGTTCGCACCAAACAGACAGGCCAGGTGGAGTTGGCCGTTTGGCTCGCAGGCATCCGCACCCACGCGGGTCGCCATTAGGGTAGCGGTTGCCGTCGGGGTGGGCTGTTCCATGGCCGTGATTTCAAAACAGTAGGTCTTGTTGGCCGGATCGGCCGGACTTTTATTAACCACTCGGGCAAAGTAGACGCCGGTTGTATTAGCTTGGACGACAACTTCTGACTGGAATTGACCCGGAGGTCCGCTATCGTCGTTTTCGGCGATCGTTTCCCCGAGCTGGTTATAGACCTTGAGCACGGTATCCAACCCCGGATCCAGATCGGATGTTTCCACTTTATAGAACGTCCCGGCTTTGACGGCAAATGAATAGAAGTCCAGATCACCCGGCGGCCATAGGGTTAACTGACAGATGGCACTCGCGCCCGGCTGCACGGCATAAGCCTGCTCAAAAGTATTGTTTGGTTCGGCAATATCAACGAAGATGGGCGTGCCGGTGGCGGCCGTTGGGCGGGGGGTAGCCGTGGCAACATCATCGTCAATAATGAACAGAACGGCCTCGGCACGACCCAATGTCGCGGTATTTGGGGTATTGAGCCGTAACAACAGATTAACTGTCCGGTCCGGTTGGTTGGGGATGGTATTGTTGAAGATGTTGACGTTGAATGACTGCGTTGTTTGGGTGTTGTTGGTGAAGGTTAGCGTGCCCTGGGCTCGCTGATAATCACCACCCGTACCTTCCTGGGCCGAGCCCGGCAAAGTCAAGTACTCAACTTCGATGTTCTGACCGGCATCCGGCAGCCGATTGACGCTGACGGTGATGACGGCTTGAGACTGGTTTTCAATCACGGTATAAACGGCGTTTGCGAAGCCGACGACCGGAAGGTTTTGTTGAGCTGGTATGGCAGCAGCTACCCGTGGCCGCGAACCTGCGCCCAGATAGGCCACAACGACCAAGATACCCACAATTATCAAGGGGAGATGAGAAAACCGCGCCCGCGCATTATGCTTGATCATGTGCCTTAACTCGGCCGCCCGACCACCCATCAGGTTTACTCGGACAAATCTTGATTATAGGGTTAGAACATGGGTAGGGCAAATATGAGCGATCATCTGAACTGCCTGGCGGGAATTCATAGTGGCTCCAAAGAATAAGCCGGGCTTGTCCGCCCGGCTTGTTCTATTCTGACAAATTGAAAATATGGTTAATTGCCTGTGCCGTTTGTCGCCAGGGGATTAATTAACACTTCGTCAACAAGCCCATACTCCATCGCTTGATTTGCGGTCAAGTATAAATCTCGGTCAGTATCCTTCTGGATGCGCTCATTCGTTTGGCCGGTGTGATGGCTGAGGATGTTGTTCAGATCCGAGCGCAAGCGCAGAATCTCCTGGGCCTGAATGGCGATATCCGATGCCTGGCCGCGTGCGCCGCCAAGGGGTTGGTGAAGATGAATGGTTGCGTTTGGCAAAGCATAGCGCATGCCTTTGGTTCCGGCCGTTAGCAAGATCGTGCCGAAACTGGCTGTAAAGCCCACGGCTACGGTTGAGACCGGACATTCTACTTGCTGCATGGTGTCGTAGATGGCCATACCGGAATAGACCTGTCCGCCAGGGGAGTTAATATACATGCGGATAGGCTTGGAACTGTCTTCACTGGCCAGCCAAAGCAACTGGGCGACGATCAGATTGGCGATCTGGTCATTGATCGGTGTGCCCAGCATAATGATTCGCTCTTTCAAAAGCAGCGAAAATATATCATAAGCTCGCTCACCCCGGCCGGTTGTCTCTACAACCATCGGGACGAGTGAGGTTGGAATCTCGAACATGTCTCTATCTCCTCGGACAATCATGGAAATTAGTGCGTTGCTTGAGAGTATAGCCCACGCTTATAAGATTTCCATTATTCTTCTTCGTCTGATACTAAGTCGGTTTCTTCGGGCACCTCGGACAGATCCGGGGCATTTCCGCTGAGAATATCCGTGACGCGCCCGTAGACCTGGTCGCTCAACACCTCGCTGCTGATCATTTCCAGTCCCTGGCCGCTGCGATAGTAATTCCGCATGCTCTCGCGCAGCCCTTCATTATCAAAGCGGGTGATTCGCTCTTCGACCAACTCGTCAATATCGGCCATTTCTACGCGGAGCTTTTCATCCAAAACAAACTGGCGCAGAGCCAGTTGGCGACGTACCTGCTGCCCGGCATTCTCCCGGAAATCCTCCCGTAGAGATTCCTCAGTTAGGCCCTGCAAATTCAGATAATCCTTATACTCCCAGCCACTGCGGGACAGCCGGTTTTTAAAATCCTCGATCATGTCGTCGATTTGCATTTCAACGGATGCCGGCGGGTAGACGACCGTGGCATCTTCCAGTAGATAGTCGATCATTTCCTCGATCAGCGCTTCTTTGGCAGAGTCTTCGGCCTGTCGAGTCAGGTTTTTCTCCAAATCTGTGCGGAGATCTTCAAGGGTCTCATATTTGCCCTCGAGTTTAGCTAAATCATCATCCAGCGCCGGCAAATCCCGCTTCTTGACCTCCAGCAGTGAAACCTCAAACTGAGCTTCTCGGCCGGCGTAGTCCGCCTCTTGCTCATAGGGATCGGGGAAGGAAAAGCTGAAGCTTTTCTCATCGCCCACAGACATTCCGGCTATATTCTCGACAAAGGGCGTATCGTGGAAGAGTGTTTTTTCGTCGAGCAACACTTCCAGGCGCTCTTCGTCAAAAATTACCTTGCCCTCGTCGCTTTCCGGTGAGGGCGCTTCCGCGACCTCTTCGCCGGTGACAGGCTTGGGGCTGGTGAATTTTCCACTTCCGCTCAGTGTAACGACATCGCCTACCTCGGCCGGCCGATCGACCGGTTCAACGACCTGATGGCGCACCCGAACATATTCAAGTGCTTCTTCTACCGCTTCATCGGTCACTTCGACCGGTTCAATCTCTTTGCGACGCGACCGGTAGTCGCCCAGTGTCACTTGCGGGGGCAATGGAACAGAAAAGGTCAACACTAGTGGTTCGGGCGTAATGTCTTCCAGCACGGGCTGGGCATAGGGGTCAATTTCAGACTGAGTCAGGGCTTCTTCGAATACCGGCTGAATCAAGTCTTCGATAGCCTCGGCCCGCAAAGTCTCCTCGCCAATCCGGCGCACAATGACATCGAAAGGGGCTTTACCCGGACGAAAGCCGGGGATGCGTACCTCACGGCCCAATTCACGCGCTTTTTGTTGCATTGCCTTTTGTACACGCGATTCGTCGACCTCGATTGTCAGGGTCAATTGTCGTTGGGTATCTTCCGTTGATTGAATGGTCAGGGTCACAACATTACCTCGTGAATAAAAAAGCGTTGCCGCAGCGCAACGCTTTCGGATTAGAAAGTGGGGATGGAGGGACTCGAACCCACACGCCTCGCGGCACATGATTCTAAGTCATGCGCGTCTGCCAATTCCGCCACATCCCCGGCAGGGTCAACTGCAGATTATACTCCACTTGGCCCGTCGTTGCCAAAAACAGGCCGGACGTGATACAGTCCGGTTTCCGCTTATCAATCGACCTTGCAAGGAGTTGGCCATGGGCACACTACTCGTAAAAAATTCACGTGTTCTGGTAACAATGGATGATGAGCGCCGGGAGATCGCGGCCGGAGGGCTGTTCATTCGCGATCACCTGATCGAACAAGTCGGACTAACCAGCACCCTGCCCGACACGGCCGACACGGTTCTGGACCTCACCGATCATGTCGTCTTGCCCGGCTTGATCAACACTCATCACCACCTCTATCAAAGCCTGACCCGCGTCATCGCCCAGGATGCCGACCTGTTCACCTGGCTCAAAACACTCTACCCTATTTGGGCTAATCTGACCGATGAGGCTGTCTATGTCAGTACGATCACCGGCCTGGCCGAGCTGGCTCTTTCCGGGTGCACGACCAGTAGCGATCACCTCTATATCTTCCCCAACGATTGTACGCTGGACAGCCAGATACGAGCGGCGGCCGAAATTGGCGTTCGCTTCCACGCTGCTCGCGGCTCGATGTCTTTGGGAGAAAGCCAGGGTGGGTTACCGCCTGATCGGGTGACCGAGGACGAGGCATTTATCTTGCAGGACAGCCGGCGGCTTATCGAAACCTATCACGACGCTGGTCGCCATGCCATGACTCGCGTCGTGCTGGCGCCTTGCTCGCCTTTCTCGGTCACGCCCGACCTGATGCGTGAATCGGCCGCGCTAGCCCGTAATTATGGCGTTCGCCTCCACACCCACCTGGCCGAAACAATTGAGGAGGAGGCTTTCTGCCTGGAGACCTTCGGGCATCGACCGGTCCCCTATGTGGAATCGTTGGGGTGGACGGGCGATGATGTCTGGCACGCCCATTGCGTTCACATGAGCGCCGCCGAGATCGCTCTCTTCGGCCGCACGGGTACCGGAGTGGCTCACTGTCCGAGCAGTAACATGCGCCTGGCCAGCGGCATCTGTTCTGTGCCGGCCCTGCGTCGTTCGGGCGCGCCGGTGGGCCTGGGTGTTGACGGCTCCGCATCCAATGATGCCGGACATCTGCTGGCCGAAGCGCGGCAGGCCATGTTGCTGCAACGAGTCGCGCCGGATCGCTACCTGAACGAAACGCCCGGCGGCCGTGGCGGTTTTGCCGGCATCGCCTCAGCCATGACAGCCCGCGAGGCATTGGAAATCGGCACGCTTGGCGGCGCGGCGGTATTAGGGCGAGACGATATCGGCTCTCTGGCGCCGGGTATGAGCGCCGACTTCATCGCTTTGAATCTGAATAAAATCGATTTCGCCGGAGCCGGGCACGACCCGGTGGCAGCCATGGTCTTTTGTCGGGCCGGGGGCGTTGACCTGTCGGTCATCAACGGTCGAATCATCGTAGAGGACGGCCAGTTATTGACGCTTGAACTGGAGCCTCATATCGAACGCCACAATGCGATATCGCGGTCGATGCTAAGGAACGAGACGGCCTAGAAAATTGTTAAGCCTGGTAAATTTATCCAAACCACGACCGAGTTACCATGTATGTGACGGCGCACGGAATCCTCACTGATCAAGCCGGGAAGGTGCTGTTGCATCGGATCAACCCCACCACGGCCGGAATTGTAAGTTGTCCACTGGAGGCTGGTAAGCTACCCGGGGTAGCGTTGACTCTGGCTTTTCGGGAATCGACCGGCCTGATCATTCAGCCTGTTCGGTTGACAGGATTGTATCATCGCCGTGAAAAGGTCACCGGCCATTTGTCGCTGGTTTATCGCTGTATCGTGCGCGGCGGCGAACTGGCTAGTCCGGATGGGTCGCCAATTGCCGGATTCTTCGACCTGCGGGATTTACCGCCGGGTACAACCGCCGAAAGTCGCCGATTCCTGACTGACGCCTGCCAACACACCGGCGGCCCGCCGGCGTTAAACAGCCTGGATGAAGGCGTGGCAGGGCTCTGGCGTCGATTAGTAATGTCGCCGCCGGCAAGGGATACCAATCAGGATGACTGGTCAATTACCAGTTGCCTGGTTTTGGTCGATGAGAATGAACGGGTCACCTGGGTTCCGGCGCAACCAGAAGCATCGTATCAACTCCCCACGGTTACTGCGAACCCGGCGGAAGCGCCATGGGCGGCTGTGGAACAGTTTCGCGAGGAAATAAGCAAGAAGGATTATGCGCCGGTTGAACTTCGCAAGCTGCAAATCGCTCCGGAACGCCCGACCATGAAGTTGGTCTTTTATAGCCGAGTAGTGGAAACAAAGCCCTATGCCGACACCGAATTTCTGGCGCTGCGTGATATCGATCCAAACGATAACCGGTTTATCACTTCTGATCTCGCACTGGCCAGAGAAGTTATCGGACTGACTGGGCCGGTAGTAGAAACAATTGAATCTTGATCGGAATTCGCGGCAACCTGCTTGCCGGCCACTCGCCTTCTGCTTAACCGGTTCGCTAATCCACCTCACTCCCGTCTGGCCGGTCCTTTCGTCGAATAATCCACTTCTCGATCTCAATCGCCCAAAAGGCCAGACTGCCAAGCCCTATCGTGATCAACAGTTGCTCCGGCGTTAACGGAACAATATTGAAAAATCGGTCCAGGAAGGGCAGGTAGATAACCAGCAATTGCAGGAGAATGACCAGTATCACCAGGCCAATCAGCGTCATATTGCTCCGCAGACCAAGGGTGAAGAATGATTCGCGGTCAGAACGCGACGCCAAGGCCTGCCCGATCTGCAAAAAGGCCAGTGTAGTGAAAATCATCGTTTGCCAGGGCCCATTGGCCGTGTTGCCCTGGTCGTAGGTAATCAGACCGGCTACCAATGCAACAACGCCGATGAGCACGCCCACCCAGCCTACGTGCCAGCCCAACCCTTCGCTGAAGATGCTTGCCTTCGGATCGCGCGGCGGCCGCCGCATAGTATTGCGCTCAGTCGGTTCCACACCGAGGCCCAGCCCCAGCAACCCGTCGGTCAACAGGTTGAGCCACAGCAATTGCAGCGGTTGCAGAGCGACCGCGACGCCGATGACCAGCGGCGCGACCAGCATCACCAGCACCTTGCCGATATTGCCAGCGATGGAAAACTTGACGAACCGACGAATGTTGTCATAAATCGTCCGTCCTTCCTCAATGGCATCCACGATGGTCGCAAAATTGTCGTCCAGCAAGACCATATCCGAGGCTTCCTTGGTCACGTCTGTGCCGGTGATGCCCATGGCGACCCCGATGTCGGCCTTCTTGAGCGCCGGTGAATCATTCACGCCGTCGCCGGTCATGGCCACGATGTGACCTTTATTCTGGAGCAATTCGACAATCTCCAGCTTGTTGGCCGGGGTCACGCGAGCATAAATCGATATATCGTCGATGACCGATTCAAGTTCGGCTTTAGACATGGTATCGAGCATCTGGCCGGTTTTTACCCGCCCATTTTCGGAGATGCCTAGGTCATAGGCGATGAAACGGGCTGTGAGGGGATGGTCGCCGGTGATCATGACCGGTCGGATACCGGCTTGGATGGCCTTGGCAACGGCCGCTTTTACCTCCGGGCGCGGCGGATCAATCATCCCCACCAGGCCAATAATGGTCAGCCCGCTCTCCAGCTCTTCATCCGGGCTATCCATCCATTGGATGCCTATGCCCAACACCCGCATGCCGTTTTGTGCCATTTCCTCATTGCCGGTCTCGATGCGTTGCAACCATTCCTCGTCCAACTGCTGCGGCTTGCCGCCGACCCAGATCGAACGGCTGATCTCGAGCATACCGTCTACCGCACCTTTGGTGAAAGCCACGCAGCACCGGCCAGGCCACACGCCCGTATCGCGCAAGCCGGCCAGCGCCGGTGGCAGATCGTTGATATCTTGCGGGAGTTGGTGGACGGTCGTCATTCGCTTACGTTCCGAGTCGAACGGTAATTCGCGCACACGGGGCAACGTGCCCAATAATTCATCCCGATCCACCCCGGCCTGTTCTGCGGCCACGAGCAAGGCCCCTTCGGTCGGGTCGCCGATGACGGCATAGCGACCGGTTTGGGGATCGGGTTGCAATGAAGCATCGTTGCACAGAGCTCCAGCGGCCAAGGCCAGCCCAATTGCCGGAGGCTCAGCGGTTAGATTCACTAAAGGTGTGTCCTCCTTTGACAGAGCCAGGCTGTGATGTGGCCGAGATGTACCGACCAATTCGAGGTGATGACCGGCCACATCGATAACCGTCACCGTCATTCGATTTTCGGTCAGGGTGCCTGTTTTGTCAGAGCAGATGACCGTCACCGCGCCCAACGTCTCAACCGCCGGCAGTTTTCGAATCAGCGACTTGCGACGCAGCATCCGTTGCGCTCCCAAGGCCAGGGTGACGGTTACCACGGCGGGTAATCCCTCAGGTACAACGGCAACGGCCACACTTACAGCGGTCAGGAACATGTCGCTCCACGATTCGTTTAGAAGCACTCCAACAACCATCACCAACCCCGCAACGATGATCCCGACCAGCGCCAACAGCTTGCCAAGCTGGTCTAGTCGCTTTTGGAGTGGCGTGGTTGATTCGCCGACGTCCTGAATCAAGGTGGCAATCTTGCCCAGCTCGGTGGCCATTCCCACCTCTGCCACTACTGCCGTGCCGCGGCCGTACGATACGGTGGTACCCATGTAACCCATGTTGGTGCGGTCGCCTAAAGGCAAATTTTCTACCTCCAGTGCTGCGGTGGTTTTTTCCACAGCATCGGATTCACCGGTCAGGATGGCCTCCTGGACCTTAAGATTGACACTTTCGATCAGACGAATATCGGCTGGAACGGTGTTGCCGACCTCCAAAAGGATAATATCACCGGGCACCAGTTCGCGAGCTGACACCTCCCGTTTCTGACCGCCCCGCAACACCCTCACTAACGGCACGGCTAGCTTCTTTAACGCGGCCATGGCTTGCTCGGCGCGGTATTCCTGAAAAAACCCTAGCAAAGCGAAGAGGATTACGATAGCGGCAATGGCTACCGTCTCGGTCACCTTGCCCAGTAGGCCGGAGATGACGGCCGCAACGATGAGGATCAATACCATCGTGCTGGTAAATTGCTCCCAGAGGATTTTAAGCGGTTGCTTGCCCCCGCGTTCAATCAGTTCATTAGGGCCAAATTGAATCAATCGCTTTTGCGCTTCCAATTCGCTCAGGCCCGTTTCCGGTCTGGTGCTTAATTCACTTATTACAGTTTCTTTAGTCAGCGTATGCCAGGAGGTCATGTGACGATTTCCATTTTTACTTGTACTGCATGAGGGGTGTCGGGTGGTTGATCACATAGCACACCTAAGAACTCGCGCAGATGATTAAAATTGTCTAAGGATTATACGTAAATTTCGCGGCGTTCGGCATCGGACAGATGATTAATCTTTTGATAGACTGGTACATGTGGAAGAACAACTGGATTCCCTGGTCGCAGCAGTGCTGTCGAGCGCCAAATATCGTCATATCAGCCCGGCATTCGTTCGGTCTATCGGCGCGCGCGAATTGGCGATTAGACCCAATTTAAAGGCGGCGATCAAGGCGACAAAAAACACGCTCCACCAGGCTGGTGGGGCTTTTCTAGATGCGCCGGTTGATTACGATCAAGCGCTCGTTCGCTTGCATGAGGCCGCCGGCGATCCGCCAGCGCTGGCTGATGAATGCCGCGCCATCATGGCCGGCCATACCTCCACGCGCGAACGCTTGGGAATCCTGGATGATTTTTATGCGACGACTTTGAACGACCTGCCGCCACCGGCTCGCGTTCTCGACATCGCCTGCGGGCTAAATCCGCTGGCCCGGTCGTGGATGCCTTTTCCGCCAACAACCGAATATCTCGCCTATGACATCTATAGCGACCAGGTCGCCTTTTTGAACGATTGGTTTGCGCTGGCCGGAATTCCCGGCCGGGCCGAGATTCGCGATGTCATCGGCGATCCGCCGGATAAGCCGGCCGATCTGGTGCTCATCCTCAAGACGCTACCTTGCCTGGAGGCGGTGGACAGGCACGCGCCGGCGCGTTTGCTGGATGCCGTGAACGCTACCCGGCTGCTGGTCTCCTTTCCCGCGCAGAGTCTGGGCGGTCGTCGCAAGGGGATGCCGGCCCATTATGAAGCCCGCTTTCGAGCCTTGCTGGACGAGCGTGGCTGGCCGGCCGAACGCTTCGAGTTCGCGTCCGAGTTAGCTTTCCTTGTCGAGAAACAATAAGGTCGATAAAAAGGGAAACGATTTGTTACTAGCCGTAGGAGCGAGATAACGGACAGGAGATGTTCCGGTTGTTTCTCCTTTACTTTTCCCAAAGGGTATTCGCTGTTAGCCCGGGACGGGTTACAATAGAGTTTACCCATGAAGAGGCAAGCCCATGACCACTGACGAATCCGCTGTCGAAGTTGTCGTCCATGCGATCAAAGAGTCAAAGAAGTATCGGGATACCAGCGAGGATACCATCCGGCAACTGGCCGTTGAGGCGGTCGCCACCCATAAGAAAGCCAAACCGGCCGAGAAAGCCGTGCGCCGGCGACTGCACAGCATCATGGCCCCCTATCTGGGCGATCCCGATTACGGCATAGCCAGGCAACTTCTGACGGATGCTTTTGTCGGCGGAGACGTAGAAAATATCAAGACTACCTGCCGTAACTTAATGTATACCCACCTCTCAACGCGCGAACGGTTACCCGTCCTCGACCGTTTTTACAGCGATATTTTCGCCGTCACCGGCCGGCCGTCCCGTATTCTTGACCTGGCCTGCGGGTTGAACCCCTTGGCCTTCCAGTGGATGGACTTACCGGTACTGGATACCGATTTTTTGGCTTATGATATTCACGAGCCGCGCATCAATTTTTTAAACCATTACTTTATCTTGCAAGGGTTGCCGCCCCTGGCCTTTGTCCATGACATCGCCTTGGAACCACCGCGCGAGCGCGGCGATGTGGCTTTGTTTCTAAAGGAAATGCCGCGCTTTGAGCGAAATTATGCCGGCGGCGGGCGAGCTTTGCTGGAAGCGCTCGACGTGCGTTGGCTGGTGGTTTCCTTCCCGACCATTAGCACTCACGGCGGCCGTAACCTGACCAATCGCTATCGCGCTTTTTTCAATGAACTCGTCGACGGTACCGGCTGGCCGATTACGGAATTACTGTTCGAATCGGAACTCGTCTTTTGCGCCGAAAAGAGAACGGTCAATAGCCAGAAAACGACAAACGACTGATCGCAGTCCGTTCCGACATACTTTACTCGCAATCCGTCGTTCGCGAACAGTGCTCGAAATAAATCCATGCACCGCTTTTTCATTTCCCCTGACCAGGTGATCGGCTCCATTGTGCATTTTAATGCCGATCAATCACGCCAGATCAGTCGGGTGCTACGTTTGCGGCCTGGGGACCATGTGGTCGCGCTCGATGGCGCCGGTCAGGAGCTCGAGGTCGCTCTGGATTCAGCCGCCCAGGCCTTCGCCTCCGGCTCGATTACCGACAGGCGACCCGCCGGCGGCGAGCCAGCTGTCCGTCTAACCGTCTATCAAAGTCTTTTGAAGCGCGAGAAGTTCGAGTGGGTATTGCAAAAAGGAACTGAGATTGGCGTGACCCGGTTTGTGCCGGTTATCACTAGCCGGTCACTGATTCGCGACCCGGCCGATTCCAAGCCGGAAAAGCTCAATCGTTGGCGGCGGATCATCAAGGAAGCCGCCGAACAGTCGGGTCGAGGAATGTTGCCGCAACTATTGACGACTGAGCACTTCTCGAGCGCCGCAGCTGGGGCTTCGCGTCATGATTGCGCCATTATTGCCTGGGAAGGTGCTGTGAGTGAGACAGTACGATCAGTTCTGAAACAGAATGACACTACTTTGGATGTTGGCCTATTTATTGGTCCGGAAGGTGGATTTGACCCGGCCGAGGTCGATGAAGCGATATCCCACCATATCTTTCCGGTTACACTGGGGCCGCGAATTTTACGGACGGAAACGGCGGCCGTGGTGGCCGCGGCGCTGGTACTGCACGAATTAGGCGAGATGGGTTAGGAAATGAATGAAAAAGAGGTGGCCGCCATCGCTGATGAACTGCGGGCTATAAGCGCTTTCGGGCTCAACTTCGCCGGCGAAGGGTCAAACGAAGAGGAGCGGTGGAGCTACGTGCTCTCCGCGGCGGCCCGATTGGCGTCGCTGTCCGGTGGCAGTCCGGCCGAAGAGTTGTTAGCCCACTATCGGGCCAACCATTTCGATGTCGGCCCGATGGCCAGCGGTGAAGCGGCTGTTATCCATGAAGGACAGCTGTTGCTCATCCGGCGCACCGACGACGGCCTCTGGGCCCTGCCCGGCGGTATCACGGACCCCGGCGAAACACTAGCCGAGACGGCCAGGCGCGAGCTTTGGGAAGAAGCAGGCATCCGCGGTCACCCAGCGCAGCTATTGGGCATTTTCGATTCGCGCTTGTGGCAGAGCGCTAAGAAGATCCATTTCTATCATGCCGTTTTTTTGATTGAGGCTGACAATCCCCAGCCGAGACTCAGCCCGGAAATATCGGCCGCGGTCTACTTCGCCGAAGACGAATTACCGCCTCTATCGCCCGGCCACCATCTCCGCGCGCCGTTTGTGTTCAAACAGCTACGAGGTGAAGTGCCATTGCCGTTTTTTGACGTACCGGTTGAAGGTTCATGAACATCGACGGAATGACCTGCCTCATCGGTCTTATCGGCTGGCCTGTTAGCCATAGCCTCAGCCCGGCGCTGCATAACGCCGCCGCCGCTGCTTTGGGGATCAATTGGATTTATGTCCCCTTGCCGGTCCATCCCGACCGCTTGTCTGATGCCCTGAACGGCTTGCCCGCTCTCGGCTTTCGCGGCGTCAATGTGACTGTACCCTTCAAAGAGACCGTGCTGCCCTACCTAAATGCCGTCTATCCGGTCGCCCAGACGATCGGCGCCGTCAACACCATTGCCGTCAGCGACAGGTTACTTACCGGCTTCAACACCGATTGGTCCGGTTTCCTGGCCGATTTGGAATCGTTTAACTTTATTGTCGATGGTCGAGAATGCCTGGTGATGGGCGCGGGCGGTTCGGCGCGGTCGATCGCTTACGCTCTCGGTAACGCCGGGGCAAGGGTAACGATCGTGGCTCGGAAAATCGATCAGGCTGGAGCACTGGCTACCCGGTTACGCGCGGCACTCGCCAACACACAAATTCGGACTGCGCGATGGGATCAGGCGGCCGCTTTGGCCGCGGGTTTTTTCCGGCCCCTCATTGTGAATACAACCCCGTTGGGAATGGCCGGGAGTCGGGTTAACGATTCGCCCTGGCCGGAAGGTGCGCCGTTCCCGGACAAAGCCTTCGTCTATGATCTGGTTTACAATCCAGCCCCAACCCGATTTTTACAGCAGGCTGCTGCCGCCGGCTGCCGCACAGCCAATGGGTTAGGCATGCTGGTAGAGCAAGCGGCTGAGGCGTTCGAAATTTGGACGGGTCGCCGGCCGGATACCGAAGTTATGCGTCAGGCAGTGGGATCGTAGACGATGTGGCATCGTAGACGATGTGGCATCGTAAAGCGATTAAGAGATAGCGGGAAGGTACACCTGAATGAACGTCGATCTTATTTTGACTAACGGCCGCATTTATACTGTCGATCCTCACCGACCGTGGGCCGAAGCGGTCGCTTGTCGCGACGGCCGCATCCTGATGGTGGGTAATGACGACCAGATCAATGCCCTGGCCGGGCCGGGGACACGAATTATGGATTGCGGCGGTCGACTGGTGCTGCCCGGCCTGACCGACGCGCACACCCACTTCCTGACTTATGCCGTTCGGCGGCGACAGGTTAGCCTGTTCGGGTTGACCGACTTCACCGTCGTTCGCCAGCGCGTGGCTGACGCGGTGGCCCGGGTTGAACCAGGTGAATGGATCAACGGCTGGGGCTGGGACAGCAATCACTGGGATGTGCAACCGGCAGCGGCGCTATTGGACGAGATCAGCCCGCACAACCCGGTCGTCCTGGCCCGCATGGACATGCACACCTGGTGGGTCAACAGTCACGCATTAGCCATTGCCGGCGTAACGGCCGAAACACTTGATCCGCCGGAGAGCCACATCCACCGTGACGCGAATGGACAGCCGACCGGCCTATTCAGCGAGTGGAATGCCATCGACCTGATTGAACGCCACCTGCCCAAACCGGATGCAGCAACGCTATCGGCTTGGTTAGCCGATGCCGTGTCCGAGGCCAACCGGCTGGGGTTGACCGGCCTTCACGACCAGCGGGTAGAACGAGAGGGGCGGGAAAGTTTGCGCCTCTTTCAGGCTCTGTGGCGGGACGGCAAATTGAGCCTGCGCGTCCACGCCAATATCGCCGCCGATTATCTGCCAGAAGCGACTTTACTCGGACTGCAAGCCGGCTTCGGTAACGACAACCTGTGGCTAGGCCATGTCAAGGCTTTCGCCGACGGCGCCATGGGATCGGCTACCGCCCACATGCTGGAACCGTATGAGGGTCAACCGGATACGCGGGGAATCGTCGTGACGCCAACTGACGAGCTCTGGCTGCTGATCGTCGACGCCAGTGAGGCTGGTTTTCCCATTTCTGTTCACGCTATCGGCGACCGGGCCGTCCGTGAAGTCCTGGACGTTATGAGCGAATGGACAACCACCCGTGGCGCGAACAGTCACTTGCCGATGCCGCAACGGATCGAACATGTTCAGGTCATTCATCAGGATGATCTGGGTCGATTGGCCGACCACGGGATCGTTGGCTCGGTCCAGCCGGTCCATTTGCAGAGCGACTGGCGCACCGCTGATCGCGTCTGGGGCCAACGCGCGCGCAACACCTATGCTTTTCGCTCGCTGCTCGACCGGGGCACATCACTGGCTTTCGGCTCTGATGCCCCTGTCGCGCCGCTCAATCCAATGCTGGGCATCTATGCCGCGGTCATGCGTCAAGACGAAGCCGGTAACCCGGCCGGTGGCTGGTATCCGGAGGAGCGATTGACAGTGGCCGAGGCCATCGAAGGTTACACGATGGGACCGGCTCGTTTATCCGGCAAGGCCGACCGACTTGGCTCCATCACTCCCGGCAAGTACGCCGACCTGGTGGTGTTGTCGCAAGATTTGTTCGCCATCCAGTGCTCGGTGTCCTTGCCGCCGTACCAGAAGCGGAGGCGGTCGCCCTCGGGGT
>JAWOHK010000222.1:0-3469 GCA_046485205.1 Chloroflexota bacterium
TGCCGGACCAGCGCTCGAGTCGCTGAAGGAGAGAGCGTTAGCGCCTGAAGGGCCCGATCGTCTTGTTCTTCATGGGCCTTCGGTTGATCGCGGCCGTCCACCCCCTGCCAGACGGCCGGGTTCAGATGGGGTCGCAACCGCCTGACCCGGGCGACGGCTTCGTCCAGTTTGCTGTGATGGACGATGGCGTCGACGGCCCGGGTCGCCAGGGTTTCTTTGGAGATGCCTGTATGGGCCACGGTATCCTGGATGCCGAGTTCCCACAGCAAGGTGACGATCTCGTCGAACGAGTAGGTCGCGGCCAGGATGTCCCGCAACCGGACGTTCGGGAGGGTCGGCGGCATGGCCATGACAGGCAGAGGTAACCTGGATGTCGGGGTTAATTACAGAGAGTCCAGCTGAACGTTGCCGGGGGCTTCTTCGATGCGACCGTCATCCGCCCACCTCCGAGCAAGCCAGCCATGCTGCAGCTGCCGGTCGTTGAAGATCGCGCGGTCTTCCGGGGTCAGATCGTTGACGATAGCCTTCATGGCTGCGGCGATGTATTTGCGCTGAAATCCCCCTACCCTGCTGCCAACAATACCGGCCGGAACGACGACGATGCCGAAGTTGTAGGTGCCGCGCAGGATGGATTCGAGATGGACCAGGTCGTTGTAGTGGTCCATGGTTTCACCGGTCGCGGTGACCTTGATATCGAAGGACCCCACCACCCTTCTGCCGGCCGAGATGACCACTTCTACGCTACCATTGTCGCTGACCACTTCGATTCGGCCGCCCGGTTGCTCGGCGGCCATAAGGTCTCGCAGTTGCTCGGCGATGGACTGGTCACTTTCTTGGAAAGCCATTGCGTTCTCCTGGTGGATGACAATAATCTGAACGTTGGGGCTGTCATCAACCAGGATGAATACTAGCTGGTGGGCGGGGTTTGGCTGTAATGGGGCGGCTGCAGGTTGGCTGTAAATCGTCGCTACAACATCTCCATCCCCACCCAAGTGAAATTGAAACCGTGGCCATCGGCGGCGGCGAGTGCCGCAGAAGCACCGTTCAGACGAAAATGCGGCAGGAATATTACCTGAGGGCTCGCCAGCATCTTAAGACAACACCTTTCATTCGCCAGCATTTACATCGGCCTTATGTGTACATTATTATCACTGTTGACGCAATTCTACTTAGGTGTTATCCTGAAGACGCCGGGTTGGCCCGGCAGGAGAAACGCCTATGTCCACACCTGTTTATATCGGTGCTCGGGAAGCGCGGGCCCAATTCGCCGACTTGATTGGTCGGGTTCATTATGGCGGCGAAACAATCATCGTGGCGCGCTCGGGCAAGCCAATGGCGGCCGTCATCCCCGTCGAACTCTACGAGAAGATGATCGCCGAGCGTGAGGCTCGCTTTGCCATTATCGACCGCCTGCGCGACAAGACAGCCGGGACGCCGGCCGAGGAAGCGCTGGCCGATGTCGCCGAGGCTATCGATGCCGTTCGCATGACGCCCTGAACCCATCTTGTGCTACGCGTTGTCTTCGACACAAATCTGTTTGTCAGCAGTGCGCTGATCCAGGAGGGTCTGCCGGCCCAAGCGCTCGACGCCTGGCGCGATCATCAATTCTTGCTGTTCACCTCGCCGGCCATCATGGCCGAGATAGCGTCAACCCTGCGATACGATCGTATCCGGCGCAAGTATGGTATCACGGAAGAAGATATCGAGGCGCTGTTGGCATTATTGGTTACCGATGCGGAAGTTGTCCCCGGACAGGCGGAAGTCGCTGGGAGCATTCCGGAGGATCCCGATGACGAAGTCGTCCTGGCTTGTGCCCTAGACGGACAAGCTGATGTCATTGTCAGTGGTGACAAGCATCTTCTGTCGTTAAATCAATATCGGTCCATCCCCATCCTTACTGTCCGACAGTTCCTGAATCGGTTAACTGAGTCCAGCGAGAGGCTGGAGTAGCTTTGCCAACGGCGGTGCCCACCCGGAGTTTGTCCCACCGAATTATCGTCACCGATTCTGGTATTCTCATGAAAATAGATTCACGGGAATAACCATCCGCGATTCAGTAACCTAGCACTGATATAGCGAGAACAATTCCGACATCTAGTAGCCGGGATTCACTCGAACCCAGTAGCACTACTATGCGAATTGGTCCGTCTGTTTGAACTTCCCTTTTGCCAACCCTGGTCTCAAACCTGCACATCACCCCACCCTGCCTTAAGGCGCAGGTGAGAACAGCAGCGACGCATTTTCGTGTTAATCGATTTCATGCGTAGCTATCTGCTAGTTGATAGCTGTCAGTTTTAGCGATGTTTCCGAATTGCATCCGCTTGGCCTGGTAGAACAACGACACACTACCAGTCGGCCCATTGCGATGTTTGGCGACGATAGCCTCAGCCTGAGCAGGACGATCTGTCGAATCGGGATTGTAATACTCGTCTCGGTACAGGAATATCACCACCGACGCATCCTGCTCGACGCTGCCCGAATCGCGTAGGTCGCTCAGCTGGGGCCGTTTGTCATTCCGGGTTTCCACAGCACGATTGAGTTGAGCGAGCGAAATTACCGGAATATTCAGCTCGCGCGCCAGACGCTTCAACCCGGCGGTGATCAAACTGATGCGGTGGTTCTCGCTCCACGCTTTGTCATCCGTGCCCATGAGACCGATGTAATCGACGAACACGGCATCCAGGCCATGCTCGGCGTAAAGCCGGCGAGCCTTAGCCAGTACCTGGCCCGGGGTGATAGACGACGTGTCGTCGATCCACAAATTGGCTGAGGCCCAGCGACCTGCGGTCTCGCCAAACCTGCGCCACTCATCGTCCGACATCTGGCCGCGCTCCAGGTTCCCGTACTCGATTCCCGCTTCCATCGCTGCGATACGGCGCGACTCTTGTTCGGCCGACATCTCCATCGTGAACATGGCCACTCGCTTGCCCAGCTTACCACACAGATGGACAATATTGCTGTTCATAAACGACGTCTTGCCCATCCCCGGCCGCCCGGCAACGACGATCAGATCCGACTTTTTGTATCCGCCCAGCAACCGGTCCAGATCGACCAGTCCCGTCGGTAGCCCGACGAGCGCGCCACCTGATTCTTTCCGAGCCAGTGTGGTGTCCAACAGATCACCAAAAACCGTGCGCGCATCGGTTACGTTTCCTGCCGTCATTTGGGCCGTTGCCGCAAAGAGAGCCTGCTCGGCACTGCCAACAACACTGTCGATTGTTGAGGACTCATCCCAGGCCAAACGAGCAATTTCAGATGCTGCCCTGATCATTTCCCGGCGCATCGCTGCGTTATGGACTGCGCGTCCGTAACTCTCGGCATGGATCGAGGTTGGTACGACATTGAGAAGATCGAACAACACCGCTTCGCCGCCGACTTCATCCAGCTGGCCGCGCCGGCGCAGTTCGCCCATCACCGTCACGAAATCTACCGGACGGCTGTTCCGACCCAGCGCCAGAATGGCTTCATA
>JAWOHK010000312.1:0-4103 GCA_046485205.1 Chloroflexota bacterium
GAACTGTCCAAGAAGAGCCGGGTACGCCCGTTAGCGCGTGATTGAGGCTAAGCCGGCAAGGCTAGGCAAAACCAGGTGGCACCACGGGCCCCCTCGTCCTGGATGATGAGGGGGCTTTTTATATTTATGAAGGAGACATTCGAATGATCGACATCAACTTGATCCGGGAAAAACCGGAATGGGTGAAAGCTCAAATTGCCCGGCTCAACGATACGGCCCCTATCGATGAGATATTGGCGGCCGATGCGCATCGCCGCGAAATCATTCAGGAAGTAGAAGAATTACGGCGGCAACGCAATGAAAGCTCGAAAGAAATCGGCCTCCAGATGGGCGCGTTAAAAAGAATGGAGAACGATTTAAAGCGCGCCGAAGGCGGTCAAGATGTGGGAAGCAACATCGATCTGCTACGAAGCCAACTTAACAGTTTGCAGTTTAATATCGATGAAGCAAAGAATGAAACCCGCCGTTTAGGTGAGCAGATCAGCGAGCTAGAAGAAAACTTGCGGGTGGTTGAGGCAAAAGTCGAGGAGAAGATGCTCTGGGTTCCCAACCTACCACATGAAAGCGTGCCGGACGGACCGGACGATAGCCATAACATCGCCTACCCGCCGAAAGGTCGTTCACTACCAGAGTTCGATTTTGAGCCGCAACCTCATTGGGAACTGGGACCGGCCTTGGAAATAATTGACTTTGAGCGCGGGGTCAAGTTAAGCGGGTCCCGATTTTACATTTTGCGTGGCTTAGGGGCGCGGCTGCAACGGGCTGTCATTCAATTTATGCTTGATTTTCATACCAACGAGCACGGTTACACCGAAATCTATCCGCCGTTTATGGTGCGTTCGGCCATGTTCGTCGGAGCCGGGCAACTCCCCAAGTTCATTGACAATATTTATCGCGATGCCGAAGAAGACTTTATGTGGTTGGGCACAGCGGAAATCGCTCTGACAAATATTCACCGCGATGAGGTGCTCGAGGAGGCTGACCTTCCACTTAACTACGTTGCTTACACACCATGCTTCCGGCGAGAGAAGATGAGCGCCGGACGAGATGTGCGTGGTATCAAGCGGGGACACCAATTCGATAAGGTCGAGATGTACAAGTTCACTACTCCCGAATCAAGTTATGCCCATCTCGACCAACTGGTGCAACATGCCACCAATATCTGCGAAGCGCTTGAGTTACCCTACCGGATCGTCGAGATGGTCACAGGCGACCTCGGATTTGCGGCGGCCAAGAAATTTGACGTTGAAG
Source organism: Chloroflexota bacterium (assembly GCA_046485205.1). Lineage (GTDB taxonomy): Bacteria > Chloroflexota > Anaerolineae > Promineifilales > Promineifilaceae > Promineifilum. The sequence continues at coordinate 1,252 of JAWOHK010000312.1, forward strand.
TGTGGGCGGCCGGTTGCCAGGAATGGCTCGAAGTTAGTTCGGCCAGCAATTGTGAAGCGTTCCAGGCACGGAGGGCCAACGTGCGTTACCGCCCGGCTGAAGGGGGTCGCCTGCGCTATGTCCACACGCTCAACGCTAGCGGGTTGGCATTGCCGCGGATCATGATCGCCCTCATGGAGAATAACCAGCAAGCTGATGGTAGCGTTCGCATACCTTCAGCCTTGCGACCTTACATGGGCGGTCGCGAGATGATTCCGTGAGACGGCAAACCATGTTCATTGGACCGATCAGGCCAAGAATGACCTCTGACTATGCGATAAAATCGGCGGGTTATTACTTGTCATCCACCGCAGACCGGGTCGGCTGTGCAACTTGTGATAGCGGCTCCACATGCATAGTTCAACGCCCTTCCAAAGTAAGGCGATGGGTCGATCGTGTTAGCGAATTCCAGCTCGTTTTTATATTGGCCCCGGCCGTCATCTTCAATGATTGAAAAGTGCAAATGGACCCAAATGGTTCGAGGTGAATTGCCATTATAATCCCCGGTATAGCCTAATAACGTGCCTTTTTCGACGAAAATCTCGCGCCTGCCGGGCGAAAATACCGGCTCAATGAAGCTATTGCCATTCCGATCGGCCATGTGGGTATAGAAGAGCCAGATCTGACGTTCGGGTTGTAGTGGGTCCTGCGGTACGCGCTGAATCAGGGCGCTAATCCAGTTATCCTCGCGGCTGATATAGCCGTCATAGGCGGCATAGACAGGACTCCCGCCGGGTGGGCTATTGCTGAATATATCAATACCCTGGTGAGGGGCAGAACTGGAATATGGTCCACGCGGATCTCCAAACAATAACCCGATAAACCCGTCGGTCGGTAATACAAACGGCGCACCAGGGCACGGTTCCCGTTGAGTGACCACCAACGCCGCGCGGGTCATTTCATCACCAAGCCCCCAATCCAAGAGTAGCCGGCTGCTGCCATCGTTTTCTCTCAAAATTTGCCAGGCCCAATAGGATAGAAACAAGAGCAAAACTGTGGCCAGGATCATCACCCACAAAATCTTACGCATCGTTATGTCGCAAACTAAAATCCCGGCCACGATATCCTTGTCGTGACCGGGATTGAAAATCCATTATCAGAAGCCGGCTATCACTTGACTGTTGCCGGATCAATTCCAGCTGCTTTCAAAGCTTTATTATAAGCAGCCTGGGCTTTGGCATTTTCGACTCGCGCTCGCCGGATTTCTTCAGGCGCCATACCATCGGTAATTTCTATCAGCTCAGGTGGTTCAATAACGGCAGCGGCCACGGCGGCCGCTCCGCCTTGGGCAGATGAAGTGGATGTCTCAGCGACAACTGCCCCGACCGGTGGCGCCGCCGGAGCAGTCGGTGCTTGCGATGAGCCTGTTGCGGCCGAGGGATCGATTCCGGCTGCCTTTAAAGCCTTATTATAGGCCGCCTGAGCCTTCGCGTTGGACACACGCGCCTTGCGTATATCTTCCGGCGCCATGTTGTCGGTGATCTCAATCAAGTCCGGCGGTTCGATCCCGACGGCAGCCACCGGAGATGGGACCTCGATGGCCGGAGCGGCTTCGACCGTGGCTTCAGCAACCGGCGAAGCTTGTCCGGGGGTGACACCGGCCGCTTTCAATGCCTTGTTGTAGGCGGATTGCGCTTTGGCATTGGTAACTCTCGCCTTCCGTATGTCCTCCGGCAACATATCGTCGGTGATCTCGATTAACACCGGTGGTTCAATCCCGGCTGCGGCAGGCGGAGCCGTAGGGGTAGTCTGTGAAGTCGGCGCAGAAACCGGCGAAGCCTCCTGAGTGGGCACACCTGATGCCGCAGCCTTCACTGCCTTGTTATAAGCCGCCTCGGCCTTGGAATTGGCAATTCGTGCCTTGCGAACTTCCTCAGGCGGCATATCCGGCGTGATTTCAATTAACGTCGGTCGGGCGATGGCTGGAACAGCCGCACCAGCGGTTGGGGCTGCCGCCGGCGCGCCGGCAACCGGGGCCGCCACAGCCTCGATACCGGTGCGTGCTCCATCCCATCCGTGAAATCGAGCGATCCGCACAGCGGTTTGGGGATCATTGGCCGTATTCTCGCTGGCCGGTTGAAGCGTAGACTCACCAGCCCGGCCGATTCGACTATTGGCCCCTCGCGGCAGCTCAGCCGCTTTTTTGGCCGCCACACGCCGAGCTTGTATTAATTGATCCTCGTAATTCGACCCGACTTTAATCCGGTGTCCTAACGTAACGCCGGGGTTATAGGATTTCTCTTCGAGAACCATCGCATTTCTGGTATGGGTCACAGCACGGTCAGCCCTGGAAAAGACGAATGCGAGCAGCATACCGACAATAAATACGAGAAACACGATAGAAACGATCAAAAGCACGGTCATATATGAAATACCTCAACTAACTACCGCTCAAATCGCCATTCATTATATCGATTGCGCCAACTATCTCAAAAAAGAACGACCCGAATAAGGTTATTCGGGTCGTAAAATTCTGATGCCGTCCGCAATTTGCCGAAGGTGGGATTCGAACCCACACGAGGGAACCCTCACTACGCCCTGAACGTAGCGCGTCTGCCAGTTTCGCCACTTCGGCCGGGTAACACACAATTCTACCAGCATGATTTGATTTGTCAACCACGAAAAGAAAGAATAAACCGCTTGTTTTCACTTCTTGACGGACGCAGCCTGAGCGGCCAATCGGCCCGCCGCATCCAGCGCTTCTAACTGTAAGCCTTTGGCATTAACCCAGGTGATATTGTGTGTTTTGGCTACATCGGCCAGTTTTCGCCACAGATCGGCATTCGCCACCGGTTGGCCGTCTTTCTTCTGCC
>JAWOHK010000348.1:0-6457 GCA_046485205.1 Chloroflexota bacterium
ACGAATTCCTGGAAACCCTCACCAAGGACATGGCTTAACCTGGGCCGCTTAACTGAGCACATCTTGAGAAACCGGCGGCTGGACGGCTCAGGCCGTTGTCGCCGGTTGCGCCTGTGATAGGATCGCAGGTTGCTAATGCAAGAACGCAAAAATCCCATGCAGCGATTCGCCGGCTACATTGTGCTGGCCGCTATAGCCGCACTCATTGTACTCGGCTGGCGGGCGGGAGTAGCTGCCCCAGTCGCCACTAGTGACGAACCGCTCCCTATCCAAACTCCGGTCGAGCTAGGGCTTGACGAGACATCGGCCGATGAAGTTCTGCCGTCGGCCGATATACCGGTGCTCGTCGACGCTGCGCTGGTACCGGCGTCTAATCCCCAGACTTATGTTGGCCGTTTACCGGAGCATAATTATCAAACCTATGTGGTGGAGCGGGGCGACACGCCGAACGGGATTGCCGATAAATTTGGCATCCAGGCCACGACGTTGTTGGGCGGGAATCCGCTTTTAAGCCAGGAATCCAGCCTCTTGCAAACCGGGGTGGAACTGATCATTCTGCCCATCGATGGCGTGCTTCACGACGTTGGTCCCGGCGATACGCTGGAGAGCATCGCCGCACAATATGGAATTCCAGTTGAGATCATCCTAGGCTATGAGCCGAATAACCTGGAATTCCCCTACCGGTTATATCCGGACACGCAGATAATGGTTCCAGGAGCGGTGCGCGAAGTATTTGTCTGGACACCGCCCACCCTGGAATCGGTCAGGGGACCCGGCGGTGGTGTCGCGCCTCTCGTCGTCGGTACGGGGACGTTCATCTACCCGGTCGGTTCGCGCAATTTCACCCAGTACTTCTGGTACGGACACCCGGGCATCGATATTGGCCTGGCGGAAGGTTCGGCCGTGGTTGCGTCTGACACCGGCACAGTGACCTTTGCCGGGTGGAATATTTACGGTTACGGCAATCTCATCGTTGTTAATCACGGTAACGGGTACGAAACCTTCTACGCTCACTTGAATGGCATCAATGTGGTTCCCGGCCAGATTGTCTATCAAGGCAACGTCATTGGTTCCAGCGGCAACACCGGCAACTCATCCGGCCCTCACATTCATTTCGAAATCCGCATCAACGGCAACCGGGATAACCCGTGCTGGTACATCGGCGGTTGTTGATTCTATTTGTAATGGGCGATTTATCGCCTAGGGAATGCGTCTAAGCAGTCATGTCCCCCATTGATTAGGGCGACTGCAGATGTCGGTCCCGCAACTGGCCGCAACCGGCCTGGATATCGATCCCCCGCCGAACGCGCACCGTACTCGAAACCCCGTAGGATTCCAGGACGCGCTGGAAACGCTCGACCTGTTCCGGCGATGATGGTCTGCCGCCAAAGCCGGCAGTCGGATTCAGCGGAATCAGGTTGACATGGCATAACATACCGCGCAGCAAGTTTCCCAGCCGGTGGGCTTGCTCTTCCGTGTCGTTCTCTCCGGCGATGAGGGCCCACTCAAAAGTCATTCGCCGGCCGGTTTGGTCTATGTAATAGCGGCAGGCATCCATCAACTCGCCAATAGGCCAGCGATGGTTGACGGGTATCAGCCGGCTGCGCTCCTCATCAGTCGCCGCGTGGAGCGAGATGGCCAGAGGCGTCTGGCGCCGCTCGTCAGCATAGCGGCGAATGGCAGGGACGAGACCAACGGTCGATATCGTGATCTTGCGCGCACCTATGTTGAAGCCATCCGCATCAGTTAACCGGTCCACGGCCGCCAGTGTGTGGTCATAATTATGCAACGGCTCGCCCATGCCCATCATCACGATGTTAGTGACATGCTCTTCTTTGAGGGCCAGTTCGCGAGCAAAATAGATAACTTGGCCGACGATCTCTCCGACGGAAAGGTGGCGCATGAAGCCCATCTGCCCGGTGGCGCAGAACACACAGCCCATCGCGCAACCCGCCTGGGTGCTGATGCAGAGAGTGCGCCGCTTCTCGTAGCCCATTAACACTGTCTCGATAAACTGCCCGTCGGCCATTTGGAACAAGACCTTGCGTGTCTGCCCATCGGATGATCGTTGAGTTGAAGCCACCTCACCGATCTCGAGCGTCATGACGGCTGAGAGGCGGTCGCGCAAGGATTGGGGCAGGTTGGTCATCTCGTCAAAGCTGGCGGCATACCGGCGATACAACCATTCCCATATTTGACGTGCCCGAAAAGCAGGCTGGCCCCAATCCGCGAGGTGCGCCGACAACTCGTCTAATGATAGGTCGTAGAGCAGCGTTTTAGAATCGGTTTTGGCCATTGGCTTGTTCATGGATCAGGTAGTGGGCTAATTCGGTGATATCGTTGAAGATTAGGTCGGGCTTGACGGAACCGGCGTCAGCTTCCGCCCGGGTCGAGATGCCGCTAAGCAGCAGGATCGCCGTCAGTCCTGCGGCCTTGGCCCCGGCGATGTCAGTTGAAAGGCGGTCTCCGACCATGGCCGTCCCGGCCTTGTCATCGCCAAGCCGCCGGACAGCTTCCTGAAAGATAATCTGGCCCGGTTTGCCGATGACGGTTGGTTGAATGCCGGTAGCCGCGCTGATAACGGCCTGCAGCGCGCCTGCGCCAGGCAGCGGCCCCAGTTCATTGGGCACCGACGGGTCAGGATTGGTACCGATGAAACGCGCGCCTTTGTGAACCAGTAGCGATCCCATAGCCAGCTGTTCGTAAGTAGCGTCAGGTGTGAACCCGACAACTACCAGTTCGGCCGTCGCGCCAGTCCGGACGTCGTCCGGGGTGATGATCCGGAAGCCGCGCGAGGATAGAGCCTGATGTAACCCCTCGCCTCCGACGATATAGACGATGGTACCGGCCGGATATTCATGCGACAGGTAGGTGCCGGTGGCTTCGGCCGAAGTCAAAATATGCTCCGGCGGGACAGCGACACCAAAACGTCTTAATTTCTCGGTATACTGCTCGACCGTTTTGCGGGCATTGTTGGTCGCCAGAACAAAAGGGATATCAGCCGTCTGCAGATCATCAAAAAATGCGCCCAAACCAGGCAACGCCGTCTCGCCTTGCCAAAGGACACCGTCCATATCGAGAATCAGTTTTTTAATCGGTTCAATCATAATTGACATTAATCGGCGCGATGATGTTCGCTGCGCCGGTTCGCTCTGCTGATTATACCGGATTGTAAGCGGAGGGGCAGCGTCTGTACGGCGGCGGTTGGAGGCCTACATCTCCAATGTTATAATGCTAAGGTTACGTGGTGGGGCCGCTTCCGGTAGCCCACGTTGATGGAGACCAAGTAAAAAACTGTGAGACTTACCGTGATCATGCCGGTCTATAACGAGCGCTCAACGATTGAGGCGGCTGTGCAGGCTGTGCTGGCGGTGCAGCAGGCCGACGAGTTGCTGATCATTGACGACGGTTCAACCGATGGCACCCGCGATTTGTATCCGGCCATTCAAGCCCTGGATGATTCGATTCAGGTGATCTCGCACGAACACAATATGGGCAAAGGCGCGGCGGTACGCACCGGGTTCGCCAACGCGACCGGCGATATCTATCTGATCCAGGATGCCGACCTTGAATATGACCCGCGTGACTACCCGGAACTGTTGCGACCGATCATCGAGGGCCGGGCGGCCGTGGTTTACGGCTCACGTTTCCGGGGCGGCCCGACCAAGACGATGTTTTTCTGGCACATGGTCGGCAATAAAATCCTGACCCTGATTACCAACATCGTCTATAACACTATCCTGTCCGACATGGAGACCTGTTACAAGGTGTTCCGCGCCGATGTCGTGCGAGACCTTAACCTGCGCTCGAAGGGCTTTGAGTTTGAACCGGAGATCACATCCAAGGTGTTGAAGCGTGGTCACCGTATCTATGAAGTGCCCATCTCCTATAATGGCCGCGAGTTTGACGAAGGCAAGAAACTGAATCCGTGGCGCGAAGGTCCCAAGGCGCTGTACTATATTCTGAAATATCGCTTTGTCGATTAACGGGCCGGTTATTCATTCTCCGGTTCTAATCCAGGCTGCCGTATGCCGCCCTTGATTCGGAATTTCTTGCTGGCTGTGTGCTGGCTGGGGGCATTGCTCCGCTTTCGCGCTCTTTTCGCCAGTAGCTTTCATGCCGACGAGGCGTTATTTGCCGGATGGGCCCGCCATATCGCTGTCTGGCGCGATCCGCTTCTACTGACCCAACCGGTCGATAAACCGCCTCTCCTATTTTACCTTCAGGCTTTTTTCTACCCGCTCTTTGGGCCGGTTGAGTGGGCGGCGCGCATGCCCAGTCTAATCGCTTCGCTGTTGCTCATTCCACTGACCGGCATGCTGGTTTGGCGCCTGTTCAGGGATGCCAAGGCTGCGGTCGTGGCCGCGCTCATCATTGCCGGCGCACCTCTGTCGATCCAATTCAGCGCCACGGCCTTCAGCGATCCGCTCCTGACTTTTTGGTTGATCTTCGCCCTGAGTCTTGCGGTGCGCCCAGTCCAGCGGCAACCTCATGAATACGCTATCTATCCCTTTCTCACCGGGTTGGCCATCGGCTTAGCTTTCGCAACTAAATATCAGGCCTTGCTTTTCCTGCCGCTCATGTTGGCAATGGCCTACCTCAGCCGATGGCGAGGGCGTGACTGGCAGCGGGGAGTGGTAGGATTGGCCGTCGCGCTTCTACCTTTCGGCTTGTGGATGGTGGCCCGGTCCGAATCGGGCGGTCTGATTTCCCGACAATGGGCCAATATCGGTGGCTTGCGAATGGCGTGGTCATGGGAGTTGTGGCCGCGTCTGGTGGACCAGGTCGGTTTGTGGCAGGTCGGGCTGGGCTGGCCGATCTTGATCAGCGGGCTGATTTTGATGGCCTTTTTCATCGTCGGGTTTCGTCATCAAATGACAACGTTCACAATCGCTGATCGCATGTTAGGCCTGTTTATCCTTGGTTATGGGCTGTTACATTGGCTTTGGTCTGTGCCAATCTGGGATCGCTATCTGCTGCCGCTCCTGCCGCTGGTCGCGGTTTTACTAGGCCGCGCTGTTTCGGGATTGATTGGTTACATAGGCAGGAGTGATACCATCCCATCTTGGCGTCCGATGTCTCGCGGGATATTGGGTGTTTTACTCGCCATCTTTATTATTAGCCATCTGCCGGTGGCGGCCGCGGCGCGGGTCGGGTCTTATCCAATCGGCGGTCGGGCGGACGCCGACGGCGGCGCAGCACAGGTTGCCCAACTACTGGCGGATGCCCCTTACGGCACCGTTCTGTATGATCACTGGTATAGCTGGCATTGGCGCTATCATCTATTCGACAAGCGGGTCTATGTGAGCTGGTTTCCACATGTCGATGTCTTGCTGGCAGACCTATCTGTGTTTGGTGGCAGCCGTGACCCTCGCTATATCGCTTTGCCAAGGGGCGAACCAGCCGCACCGATCCTGCGGCGACTTACGGCTGCTGGTCACCGGCTGTCGCCCCTGAACGACGAGGATAGTTCGATATCTATGACGTTATATCGCATCGAGCCGCCACAGGAGCCTTAATTTGAGCCAACGAGCTTTCCGATTGCCTGTGCTGCTTGGCCTGCTGGGATTAATCTTGTTGTTTTTCAATAAGATGGCTTTCAGCAACTTGATCCTGGCCCGCGGTGACACCTACCTCTATTTCTATCCCTATTGGCAGGCGGCGGCCGACGCGTTGCAAAGCGGACGCCTGCCGTTGTGGAACCCTGAAATCTTCATGGGCGCGCCGTTTTTGGCCAACAGTCAAATCGGTTTTTTCTATCCGCTCAACTGGCCGGTATGGTGGTTGTTGTCCACCCCCTACGCCGTTAGCGCCTCCATTTTGATTCACCTGTTCATCGCCGCGTGGGGAGCCTACCTCACCGGGCAACGAACACTTCATCTGGGACCGTTGGCCGGATTATTAGCGGCGTCCCTGTTTGCGCTGGGCGGCTATCTGACGGCGCAGGTAGAGCATGTCAATCAATTACAAGGGTTGGCCTGGCTACCGTGGTATTTCGTCGTCATGGCCCCGATTATGGGGGAGAGCAATCAAAGGGCCGGTATTCGCTCCTTACTTAAAATACCTCTATGGATCGCCATTCTCGTAACCTTGCAAATGCTGGCCGGGCATACCCAAACTGTTTTTATCAGTGGTGTGTCCATTGTTGTCTGGTCATTGGTTAGTGTTGTAGGAAAAGAAACGCCTGTTCGTGGCGGCATTCGCCTTGCAATCGTGCTGGCGGCCGGCTTTGGTCTGGCGGTCGCCCTGGCCGCCGTCCAACTCCTCTCAATCGCGCCATCCTTGCCGGCGCCAATGCCGCCGGGATCGACAAGCGCGTGACGATGCATTCGCTGCGGCATGCCTTTGCAACTCACCTGCTGGAGCAGAAGGTCGACATCCGCGTGATCCAGGTGCTGCTTGGGCACAAGAAGCTGGAGACGACTTCGATCTATACCCACGTGGCCACCGCCGTGCT
>JAWOHK010000400.1:0-18951 GCA_046485205.1 Chloroflexota bacterium
TCGGCCGTTTGGGTCTGGAGCACGATCTTCCGTTGGCCTACACTTTCCAGGCTCCGCCGCAAGCATTCGAAGCGCCAGCGAACGGACTAGCCGGCATGTTCGCCATCCGTCGGGCCATGCAACGCAGGCAACAGCGAACTACCCCCGGGCGCCACGCGGGGCTTGGATTAGACGTTTACGTGCAAGCGACAAGTCCCTTGCGCCGCTATCTTGATTTGGTCGCCCACCAGCAAGTGCGGGCCTATTTGGCTGGTGAGGAGCCAATGTCTCCGGCCGAGGTGACGCTCAGAATTGGCCTGGCCGATGCTATGGGGGGCGCCGTGCGAGCGGCCGAGCGGCTATCCAACCAGCATTGGATTATGGTATATCTTTTGCAAAATCCTGACTGGGAGGGAGACGGCGTAGTCGTCGAACATAAACCAGGCCGAGAAATCGTTCTCATACCCGAACTGGCCTGGGAGACAGAACTTTACGAGCGCCGACCGCATGAGTTGAATACCGTTGTCCGGCTGAGCATCGATTCTGTTGATATTCCTAAACGGCAGGCTAGATTTAAATTGGTATAGGGCCGGGAAGAGTCTTAACTCCCCGGAACCAAAAAGCGAGCCCGGGGAGTTCCCGGACTCGCATCGATCGAGGGCCAAGGGTGCGATCACCAGGTCTTTGTCGTAAGAGGCAGTTCAGAACGCGTTGGCGCTGCTTCAGGAGCGGAGAGAACCAAACGGCGAAGCATGCCGATCTGTTTGGTCGATACCAATCCACGATAAACATCATCCTGAACCACCGGCAATGAATCCAGCTTTGCCTCCGCCATGCGCATCTCCACGTCCACTAAAGCTTCATCAAGCATAGCCTTCTCAACATCTTGACTCATGATCTCGCCGATTGGCGTGTAAGGCGGTTTGCCCTGGAGCGCTTCAATCAAGTCAGCCTGGGGGACAAAACCAACGAGACGATCATTTTGCACAACGGCAAAACTGGTTTGGCCGCCTAAAAGCATCAGGTCGGCGGCCTGGCGTATCGTTGTCTCCGGCATGAGCCGGTAGGCTGACTCACTGTAAACATGTTCCACGGTGTAACCCTTCAGCGCCTGGCGCATGGTGACGTACTGGGCTTCCTGGCCCGCGGCAGTGAAAATAAACAGGGCGATCAACATCATGAAAATGCCGCCATTAAATAGGCCATAGAGACCTAAACCGACTGCGGCAACACGGCCGATGTTCGCTGCCCACCACGTAGCCCGGACATAGTCCATGCGCATGGCCAGCAGCGCGCGCAGAATTCGTCCCCCGTCAAGAGGGAAGGCCGGAAGCAGATTGAATAGCGCTAAAATGATGTTGTAGACGAAGATAAAAGCGAACAAGGCCGAGGGGCCATAGCCGCCGGCACCTGGCAGCGCGTCACGTAGTCCGGGTAAGCCGGTACCACCGGCCAACGCAACCGCCCCTAGGATAACGGCGATAATGAAATTCACGGCCGGTCCCGCAGAGGCGATTACCAGCTCCTGTTGCGGATTATCTGGCATTCGTTCCAGTTGGGCGACGCCACCGATAGGCGACAGGACGATTTGCCTGACATCGATACCGTAATATTGGGCGGCAAAACTGTGACCCAGTTCGTGTAAGGTCACCAACGCGAAAAGGGTTGAAAAGGCAACAACTCCAAAAATCGCACCGGTTACGTTGCCGGATATCACACCGAACTGGAAGCCGGCAAAAATCAAGATGAGCGGGAAGGTAAAATGCAGGCGCACATCCACCCCGCGAACAGAAAATAACTTCCAGGAGTTTTTCATTGATTCTCCTACTTTTTAAACGACACCAGGATCAAGGATCGATTGGTGGCGGCAAATATTTGGTTAACGTTTCCTTGAGTGGCCCAGGCTAAATAGTCTGTGCCCCTACTCTATAAACAATAAGAAGAATATCTTTGATCGATATTAGAAACAGATGTGGAACTCATGAATGGGGTCTGTCGCAGATAAACCAGAGCGAGCGAGGGAACGGCCGCAAAGGACACAATAAGTGCCGACGATTACTTGAGGAAGATAGGGTACAGAAGTTATTTTGCTGCAATCGTAGCCTCAGGGCGACGTTGCTAGCAATCTGACCCAGGTTCGCAGCCCCGCTTTGATTCGGCCGGTTGAATAGCCGCGGAAATTGCGTTGGAATCCAAAGACGTCCATCTGCAAAGGCGCTAACAGAGCTTCGCCGATATAGTCCAGGTCAAGGTTTCTAGAAATTTCGCCATGCCGTTCGGCCTGACGCAACAATCCCTGAATAGTCATAATTTGCCAAAAGTGGGGCATTGCCGGCGGTGCATCTGACCCAAATAGACCGCCGCGTTCGACTTCCACCAGCAGAGGGGTATGGATTTCGGTGAAATCGACCAGCGATTCGAGAAAATATACTATCTGCTCCAGGTAGCCAGCTTTCTTATCGGTAAATTCTCGAAACCCGGCCAGCATAGCGTCCTGAAATTCAGACAGCTGGGAGTCCATTAACGCCAGGCATAGTTCGGCTTTGTTGGCGTAGCGCCGGTAAAGCGTGCCCTTGCCCACCCCGGCCGCCTCCGCGATTTCAGTCATGCAGACGTTTTCAACGCCGCGCTCGGCAAAGAGACGTTCGGCCGTTTCGAGGATCAGCGCGCGGTTGGCCGCCGCGTCAGCGCGTTCCGGTCGTTCGGCTTGCCTGTCGAAATTTATAGTCGTCAGTTCGAGTGCGTTATCCATGCTCTTCTCGTTCATCAACAATTAATCTAGATTATACTTGACAAGCGGACTATAGTCCACTAATATCTCATTAAGAAACGGACTTTAGTCCACTTAAGAATTTGAATTGGAAAAGGAGATTAAACAGCATGACCTGGCAAGTAGATACCAGCCACACCCATATTAACTTCACCGCACGACACATGATGATCGCCAAGGTTCGCGGCGAATTCATGAAATATGACATCAACGTTGATTTCGACAAGGAAGCGCCAACCAATACAACCGTAGACGTCAGAATTGATGCGGCAAGCATCAACACGCGTGACCCTCAGCGCGATGCTCACCTGCGCTCGCCGGACTTTCTCAACGCCGAGGCTTACCCGTTTTTGATATTTAAAAGCAAGCGTGTGGAGCAAACCGACGCCAATCATGGCCGCCTGATCGGCGACCTGAACATCCGCGATCTCACGCGTGAAGTGGTACTAGATGTTGAATACGCCGGGCTTGCCAAAAGTCCATGGGGCACGATGAGCGCCGGATTCTCCGCTTCCACCACCATCAACCGCAAAGATTGGGGTCTCACCTGGAACCAGGCTCTGGAAACTGGCGGCTGGCTGGTCGGCGACCAAATCAATATCGAAGTCGAAGTTGAGCTGGTCCAGGTTGCGGAAGAAATCGAAGAAGCAGCCTGATTTCTATCCATACGTGGGGATTGCCTGAACAGGTTTCGGGCAATCCTCCGTCAGGGCCTTGATTATCAGTCCGGTATGTGGACAATAACAATATAGCTCTCGGTTAATGATCCCGCCCATTTCTGAATTAAGGACAATCTATTAAGGACAATCTCCCATGAGCATGCCCCCACCCCATATCGGCCGCGTGGCCCTATCTGTCACCAGCCTGGACCGAGCCGTCGATTTCTATACCAATTCGATTGGACTTACGCTCCTTGAACATGAGCGCGATTCGGCCCGGCTCAGTGCAGGTGATGAGGTATTGCTGGTGCTTCAGGAACAGCCCGGCGCTTATCCGGTTCGTCGCGCGGCCGGTCTGTACCATTTCGCATTGCTGGTGCCGTCGCGCCATGACCTGGCCGTGACGTTGCGCCACCTGCTGGAAGTCGACGCGCCTATCAGCGGTTATGCCGACCATGCCGTCAGCGAAGCCATCTATCTGACCGATCCCGACGGCCACGGCATCGAAATCTACCGCGACCGGCCGCGATCGGAATGGGTCTATCCGGGTGGCGATCTCAAGATCACCGTTGAACCGTTTGATTTCCAGGGCGTCATGGCCGAACTCGAAAGTAAACCGGCCGAGTGGGCCGGGTTGGCGGCGGAGACGATGATAGGCCATATCCACCTGCAGGTGGCCCATATCCCGGCGACCGAGGATTTCTACATCAAGCTGCTGGGCTTTGACCTGATGGCTCGCTACGGCTCCGGAGCCTCATTCCTGTCGGCCAACGGCTACCACCACCATTTCGGGCTGAACACCTGGGCAGGAGTTGGGTTGCCGCCGGCCCCGGCCGAGGCGGCGCAGTTGTTGTGGTATGAGATTCGCCTGCCGGATGCGGCGGCGGTCAAGGCGGTTGAGTCACGCCTTTCCGCGGCCGGGTACCCATTTCGATACGAGGGTGCATCCTTGCAGATATCGGATCCGTCAGGGATTCAAATCCTGGTATCAGTGTAAGGGCGAGGCAACAGGGAAGGGATTTCTCGATTAATCAGCAAATAGTCCTACGGTTGTCTCGCCCCAACGGCTATAGATATCAGAAATCAACTTAACCGAGCACCAGGCCAAGACAGTTTATTCACCACAGGTAACCTTGATTAAAGTTCACTCAGCGATTGCTTCCATTAATCGCCATGACTGCATCCTTACCTGAAGTCCCGTTCCAGTTGCGAATATTGGACACGGCCACAATGGGTTTATTGCCCTCGATTAAAACAGAACCAATAAAGTTATTTAGCTGGGGAGGATCGTAGAAAGTGATAGTAGCATTCTCAGCTATGGTCGCAGTTCGACCGAAGATAACAGAACCGCTTTGCGAAATCCAGGCGATAGAAATGTTATTACTACCTGACCCGGTGTTGCGCACATTGACGCCACTGGTCCAATTACCGCCGGAGGCTGTATAGTTGTCATACCAGATCGGTATGTGGATCTTCGTGGTGCCACTAAAGGTAAGATTGGACATCAACCGCAAGGAACCACTATCGGCCTCGCTCATCTGCCCCACAATTTTCTTGCCGTTCGTCGAAATAACCCGAACTGAACCCAAAAAACCATCGTCAATCTGCGTCGGGTTGTATATGACACGAGATGCGCCCTTTTTAACTGTATCAGTTACTGTTCCAACGGGTACGCCGGCCATATTGTAATACTCGACAGTGATGCTAGCATCCCCCGTAAAATCGGTATTCTGTATAGTGATACCGGTTGTATTTCCGGCGTAGTTCTTTTTAATCAAAGGTCCATACAGGATAGTTGCACCGTCGCTAAAGCCATTATATGCGGCAGGCCAGTCGACAGGCCAGTCCGGCTGAGTAGGAGATCCATTCCCTTCTAAAACAACAGCGGCCACTGGCTGATTGTTGGAACTGGTGATAATTGCCGAGTAATAGCCGTCGCCCACGCCACTGCCTGGAGTAAAATCTGTTCGGCCATTCGGGTCAAGTGTTGCGCTGCCACCGGCATATGGATTACCTGACACATCAAAATAGGTCACGGTCACTGTCGTGGGAAGTATTCCCACATTGGAAACGTAGATTCGGGACCACCGACCGGACCAATTCTTCTTGACCAGGGGCGCATAAACAGTTGGTCCGGCTTTCTCCCACCCACTTGTTCCAATCCCGCCGGCTGCACTAATACTGGTATAGCCTGCCGGTTGGGTGCCGTTACTTTTGGTGATCATAACAGCCACCGAGGAATCCTCACTAGGCACTACTATCGCCATGGCGGCAGTGGAAGGCTCGTCATAAACGGCAGCCATACCTTCTTTCGCAATGTTGTGTACCCTTTGTCCCTTACCCAAGGAAGATGTCGTACCGAAGGTTGAGTAACTCTTGCTGACTTTGTTGAAGTTGTGGTTGCGAATGAAGAAGCCGGCGTCCCATGATATAGATACCGGTCGCAAAAGCGGTAGCCACGAGGGATAAAGGCCTACATAAGTAGCCCGGTTGGCAGAGAAGGTGCGAGTACCTAGAGAGTAATCGTATGGAGAATTGCACCCCTTAGCCGTAGGATTCGCATAGAGTTCACGAGTTCCTTAGTTCACGTCGGTCGTACCAAAGTTTTCGCGCAATACACCGTCCGGATTAGCCCAACTGGGGTAGGTCGGTGAGGAAGAATACCCGCTCGTGGATTTCTGGATTTCACAGATGACCAAGTCTGGAATAGGATTGCCGCTGCTATTAGTAATCTTTCCAATCACGACCCCTTTACCGGAAAGCGGTTCTAGCCACAATTCCGGATTAACAGACCTGTTTTCTGAATCAAGTGTGTTGGTTGGGCGCAGTTTCAGATTTGCTTGAGGATTAAGAACAACTTGGAAATGTAGGTGTGGCCATTTATTAGTGTTACCCGTATTTCCACTCTTGGCAATTAAAGCGCCTTCAGAAACGCTGGAATCCACGGTTGGGAGAACTGACGACTTCTTAAGGTGGGCATAGATTGTGTAAACATAGGACCAAGAATCGGATCGAGAGTCATAATACTTATCGTCATGTTGTATGACAACGAAATTTCCCCAGCCATTCAAGGGATCGTAATAATCGTCTTCATTACTATTGAGTAGGTCCACAACCGTACCATCCGCCGTCACATACACGTTTGTTCCCGTTGGATAGATGAAATCCACGCCTTTGTGTGTGCCATAAGCTGTCCAGAGATAGCTTTGAAGAATGTTGCCAGAGATAATTGGCCGTTTCAATGGGTAGGCCGTCTCAGCAATTGCAACAAAGATGAGAACAAATGTGCCGGCTACGAGTAACGCAATAGTAGCTCGCAGTGCTGGCCTTGTGCGAGACAAAGTTATTGGATTCATCATACATCATACCATTATCCTCCAGCTTGCCGCTGGTATGTGAGTTCCAATCCAATGTCAAATGGCCGACCTACGTCGACAAGTCGACGCTGACTCCCGTCAAGCAACGATAAAGACCATATCTCGCGACGGTCTTCCTCTCCGAGAAGCTTAATGTATGTGATCTCAGAGCCGCTTGGTGACCACGCTGGATGCATCCTGCTGCTATGAACTTCGTCGCCACTCATCTCCGCACCTGCAGTGAGACGTCGAATATCGCCGCTATGGGCATTAACCAGCCAGATGTCGCGCAGGGCAGTTTCCCTCTCATAAGGCACGAACCCGCTCACGGCAATCCACCGACCATCCGGGGACCATTGGGGTGAATTGCCATCTACATTGATATCCTTCGTCATTTGCGTTCCAGCACCGTCAACCACGTCAATCTTCCAGAGATGTGGTCCTTCCCCTCCTTCGCCGGCATACCAGGAAACGGCAACAGACTCACCAGTGGGTGACCGTTGAGGATTACCCATTGGGTACAAAGTAAACTCGACTAGATTACGAATCGCATCGGGTTGCTCGACATCAACGGCGATGAGGGCGTTCATTTGTCGAGGCAAATCGTCAATGAGCGCCAGGCGCCGGCTGTCCGGAGCCCAGGTATGACCTCGCACATTATGGGGATTGTCGCGGTTACGATCCGGTGTGTATACCTCAACGGTTTTGCCACTCTCTATATCTGTCACCCAAAGACTCCAGTCGGCGCTTGAAAGATAAGCCAGTCGACGGCCGTCGGGCGACCAGACTGGCTCAACAGCATTCTTGGCCAACAAACGAAACTCCCGACTTTCCTGGTCAAGAATGTAAACATTCGTTGAATAGCCTTCATAGTTGGGATCGGCCGATTCCGGAACCTCAGCCAGCGCCAGAGCAACCAGTCGGCCATCGGGTGATAGCTCGCCCCAGTCCCGAAAAGGGAATGGAGCATACTCAGGTGCTAGATAAAGCCCAAACTCCTTTGCCGGGTCAAGGAAGACGGTTGCTTCCTCCCCACCTCTGCTGCTCAAGGAACGAATGACATTACCTTCCCGGTAATGCAGGGTAAACGCCTCCGGCGTCGCGCCTTCCGGCAGCGGAATGATCGGCGGCGCGGCGGTGGGAATCGGCGTCACCACCGGCGTGGGCGGCAAGGTGGGTATCGGTGGGTCTGTCGGTTCGGGCAAATCGGTGGGTTCCGGCAGCTCCGGCCAGGGGGTCGATGTGGGCGGCGGGTAGGGGCCGGGCGGGTATGTGCTGGTCGGCCAGACGACCCCGTAGCGCGGGTACGATTCCGGGGTGACTGAGTCCGCCGGCAGTCTCTCGGCCACCGGTTCCATCATGCCCGCCGGCACGCACGCCCCAACCAGAAACAGGAAAATGGAACACCACAAAAGCAGGCATTTCCGTGCGGTAACCATCGGCGCACCTTTCCTTCTTCAACAATTATTGGATTGGATTCGGGTTTTCGGCCACTTCCCCAATAGACCGGTCGTTGCCTGACAGGCATCAGGCCGATCCATGCGATCGAAACAATGACGAAATCATTCGATTGATGCCAACATCTGCAGTATAGCATATTGATCGGGGGGGGGGTAAACAGGACTATTTACCTAGGGAAATCGTATTAAAAAACGAGTGTACGGGCGGGACAGCGCGGTCTAGTCCATGCTGTGACTTAGCACATCGAAAGCGCTGTCTCGCTCAATTTTGATCCTCCTTATTGCCCGGCAAATTTCCGAAGCGCCTATCCGCGACCGGACGGCGTCAACTGCAAAAGTCTGCCCGCGCTCTCGATGTATGCTACAATCCGGCCCATGTCCTCGGATGACAAGACCGTTGGGAATTCACCAATAGTCCTCTACGCCGACCAGGAGCACAGCGGGCTGCGCTTTGTCATCTTCATCTTTTTGTTCATCGGTTTGTTCGCCGGTTTCAGCCTGTCCGTCGCGCTTATGGAGGCCTTCGCCCCGCCGGCTCTGCTCGACTACACCATCTTCCTGGCCTGCGCCGGAGCCATTCCCTTCGCCCTGCTGGTCATCTGGGGGATGGAAAAATTGCTCAAGCGCTACTGGCACAGCGGGCTGAGTTTCATCCTAGACCAAACCGGTCTGTTCGTCAGTGACAGACGCGACAAGAACCGAGCGCCGGATTTCCAGCCCGATATCCCCGCCATCGTCTGGTCTGAAAATTTCTCGATCCTGAAATGGTATTTCAAGCTCGCCGGCTACCCACGCGGCGGCCGCGAGCGGCGCGCCCCGGCCAAATGGCTGTGCCTGGCGGCCGAATTCCTGCAGGAAGACGCCCGGTTGAATGTCTATACCTTCATGTCACCGGAAAAAGCCGGCCGGTGGATCGACTCCCCCGGTGGTGGATTCCAGCGTCTCAACCAAGCCGAACTCTACGATCGATCCGTTCGCTCGCGCATCGGGCCGCCCAGCCGGCCGACCATTCCCAACGAGCTGCTGCATTCCAAAGAAGGCCGCTACTGGCTGGCTGAAAAGCGGCGTTGGCAGTACGGCATCGAGTTGTCGCCGGAAGACTTCGACACTTTGCTGACCTATGCGCAACGTTCGATGACAGTCCCGGCATTTGATCCGACCGGAACTGAATCCACAAATCCCACCTAATCCCCGTGATGTTTCACGACCCAGGAGAGAGCCATGTTTGATTTCATCACCGAAGAGCACCGCATGATCGAACAGGCGGCGCGTGATTTCGCCCGCAATTCCATCAGCCCCATCGCCGCCCATTTTGACGAGACCGGCGAATTCCCGCTGGAGACTATCCGCGAGATGGGCAAGCTGGGATTCATGGGTATCGAGGTTCCCGAAGAATACGGTGGAGCCGGCATGGATACGATGGCCTACGTGCTGGCCATGGTCGAGATCTGCAAGGCCGACGCCAGCCACGGCACGATTATGTCGGTCAATAATTCCCTCTTCGCCCACGGCCTGATGAAGTTCGGAACCGAAGAGCAGAAGCAAAAATACCTGGTGCCGGTGGCTACGGGCGAGAAAATCGGAGCCTATAGCCTGACCGAACCGATGAGCGGCAGCGACGCCGGTACGATGAAGAGCCGGGCGGTTCTCAACGAGGCCGGAACCCACTACACCATCATCGGCCGCAAATCCTGGGTGACGTCCGCTCCCTACGCTGACACCATCGTGTTGTTCACAATGACCCAGCCGGAGAAAAAGCACCACGGCGTGACCGCCTTCATCGTCGAGACCGACCATCCCGGCTTCAGTCGCGGCAAGAAAGAACCAAAGCTGGGCATCCGCGCCAGCGCCACCAGCGAGATCATCTTCGACAATTACGAGTGCCCGGTCGAAAATCGACTAGGTCAAGAAGGTGAGGGTTTCAAGATCGCCATGACCGTGCTGGATGCGGGGCGCATCGGCATCGCCTCCCAGGCGTTGGGAATCGCCGAAGCAGCTTTCGAAGCCAGTATTGCCTATGCGAAAGAGCGCGAGGCCTTCGGCCACAAGATCGGCGAATTCCAGCAGATTCAGGCCAAGCTGGCCGATATGAAGTGTCGCGTCGACGCCAGCCGCCTGCTCATCTATCAGGCGGCACTGGCCAAGATGGCCGCCGCCAAAACCGGCGGACGCTATTCCCTGGAGGCCAGCGAGGCCAAACTATTCGCCAGCGAGACGGCGATGTGGGTGACGACCCAGGCTATCCAGATTCATGGGGGAATGGGCTACAGTAAGGAGATGCCGCTGGAACGTTATTTCCGCGACGCCAAAATCACCGAGATTTACGAGGGCACCAGCGAGATCCAGAGGATGGTCATCGCCCGCGCCTTGACAGGTTTGCGCTAATTTAATCAAATAACCGGCCACTACCGACTTTCAAACCGACCGGCTGAAACACATCAGGCCCCAAGCTACTTGGGTCCTTTTTATTCACATAGCAAAAGCATCCACCGAATTCACAGGTTTTCAGAGATAGTTTTATGCAAAATTTGTGACTCCAATAAATAATTTGCGAATTAGATGACCAGGGAGATTATCGCTCGCTGCAAAAACCGAGCTAACAACAGGACGACCAATACGCTGAAGTCTAGCCCTCCCATTGACGGCAATAAACGACGTACAGGCATTAACACCGGCTCCGTCACGGCTAGGACGAACCGCACGATCGGTCCCCAGGTGGGATGATAAGGGTCCGGCCTGACCCAGGAAATAATAATATTGGCAAATAGTAACACGTAAAAGATCGTGAATAGGGCATTGATAACGGTGATCAGCATTTAATTTACTCCTACTAATTTCGGTTATTCCCGCTCGCCGAAGATCGCTCGGCCGACACGGATGTGAGTAGCACCTTCTTCAATGGCGATCTCGAAATCATCAGTCATACCCATCGAAAGCGCCAATGATGTCGGTTTCGCCAATTGGCTTTGCAGCCATTCCGCCAGCTGCCGTGCCCGTTGAAATACCGTTCGAATAATATCCGGTTCGACATCCCATGGAGCAATGGTCATCAAGCCCATCACTTCGAGGCCTGGTAATTCAGTGGCTTTTACTATCACTTTACGCAATTCAGAGCGTTGTGTTGCGCTTTCTTCCCATATCCTACAATCAAAGCCCGCTTTCGTCGCCTCACCGGACACATTAACCTCCAGGAACGAGGGCAATACCCGGCCCGATGCTGCCAGATCGGCAGACAGTCGCCGGGCGATCTTTTCCCGATCCAGGGCATGGAAAACATCAGCATATCCGGCCGCCAATCCGGTCTTGCGGCTTTGCAATGTGCCGATGAGATGCCAAATAATGCCGCTATTCGGCCCTAGAATTTTCTCCACCTCCGGCCGTTTGGCCGCCAGTTCTTCCGGACGGTTCTCGCCGAAGTGCCTCATACCGGCCTCGTAAGCGGCAACGACCACCTTGGCCGGCCAGGTCTTGGTCACCGCCACTATAGTCACAGCCTCAACCGGCCGGCCGGCGCGAACCGCGGCCGCGTGCATCCGTTCTTGCACAACCCCAAATCGTTCGCCGATAGCCTGCCTGTCAATCACTTTCTTCGTTACCCGGTATAGCTGATTTTGAAAATGATGCCCGTCGCCCAATCCAAAACGAAAAGACTGCCATCCGGTCCGACGGTCAGGTCAATCGGTGCAGCGAACCCGGTCGCGAATTCAGCCATTTCCTCCGCGCCGGGGCTGAACCAGAATATGTTCTGCGCGCCAGGAAAAGCGCTCCATAACGTCACGAACAGGCTGTTGAAAT
This sequence comes from Chloroflexota bacterium, assembly GCA_046485205.1. Lineage (GTDB taxonomy): Bacteria > Chloroflexota > Anaerolineae > Promineifilales > Promineifilaceae > Promineifilum. The sequence goes on from JAWOHK010000400.1 coordinate 12,020, forward strand.
ATCCGGGAAATTGGTCAGCGAGGTAAGCCGTTATCCCTGTCGGGGAAGAATGGGGCACAAAGGTATGGGTGGGTGGTTCAATTACCACGCCCTCTGGCGCCGGGAAACATACGTCACAATCGAACCACGGGTAGCCATGCTCGCCGCCCGGAACGACCTTATGAAACTCCTCCGGCGGGCCAAAGTCCGGCGCATTGTCGGTCGTGTATAGTTGGCCATCGGCATCCCAGGCGATGTCGTAGGGGTTGCGGAAGCCGCGCGCATACGGTTCGATCTTCTTGCCATCCGGACTGAAACGCAAGATGCTGGCTTCCAGCGGCTGGAGCACATCCTGCAGGCCAGCATTGGGGCCACTCAGGATCTCGCCGTGGTCGGCGCGGCCGCCAACGGCTACATAGCCATAACCGTCCGGGCCAAACGCGATACCATTGGCCGAATGCATGGAAACATAGCAACAAGGTAAGCGGCCAAAGAGCTGGCTGATTTCGCCGTTTTCGATGACGGCGATTTCAGCTTCGCCATTGACATTCTGATCATCTACCCGGCTAGTGATGAATAACCGTTCGGTGCCGGGTTGGAAAGCCAGGCCGGTGGGCGCTAAAAAGCCATCAACATACATATCAATCTCACCTTCCTCGTCAATCCGGTAGACCTCGCCGGTCATTGTCGCTGCGTAGAGCAAGCCGTCAGGTCCAAATGTAATCACATTCGGATTTCCGTCGATGCGGGTGAAGTAGGTCGCCTCAAATCCTTCCGGCAGGCGGATACGAGCTTCCCAGCCTTCGACATCCTCGTTACACGGATACTTGTCGCTGCAGTCGCTTTCGGCATACGGCGCCCGTTCAATAGTGCCTACCGGCGGGCGAGTCAAATTCGGATCGGGCCGCACGACAGCCATCGATTCAGGTGTGGGCACAATCCCGCCTTCTATGGTCGCGGTGGGCTCCGGCTCGATATTAGATGGCGCTGTTGCCGTTTCGATCGGCCCTTCGGACACTACTGGAGGCAGTGGGCTGGGAGTTTCCACCACCAGCGATACGCCTGCGGTGGGTTGAGCAGGAGCAATCGGCTCCACTAGTGGTTGGCTCGAAGGCGCGCCGCAGCCGGCAACAAAAATTAGCGGAACCAGGAACAAAAAAACAGCTGGCAAGCTAACTCGCCCCTGGGGCAAGAATACGCTGATTACTATATTGACAAAATTGTTATCGATCATCGTTCAATTAAAAGCGTGACAGGGCCATCATTATGAATCTCGACATCCATATAAGCCCCGAAGACCCCGGTAGCAACGGTTAATCCGGCCCGACGTAGCTGCTCGATAAAGTAATCAACCAGCGGCTCCGCATAGACCGGTGGGGCAGCGTCGGAAAATGATGGCCGGCGCCCTTTCCGGGCATCTCCATATAAGGTGAATTGGGATATCACCAGACACTCTCCCCCAATGTCGGCCAGCGAAAGATTCATCTTGCCGGCTTCGTCTTCAAAAATTCTTAACCCCGCAATCTTGCTCGCCAACCAATCTGCCTCGCCGCGACCGTCGTTATGGGTGACACCGAGCAAGATAACCAGCCCCGGCCCGATTTTTCCGACAATCCGGTCCTCGACAGCGACACTGGCGCGCGACACACGCTGTAACAAAGCCCGCATCGATTAAATTTATAAAATTCCTACCTGGCTATGGTCGGCCAGCGTCATCTTGAGCGCTTTAGGTTTGATCGGTGATCGAGATATCACCACCTCCCGGCCGATCAGGCTATCCTGCACGCGGGTTTCGATATTACTGATCCGGCTTTTTTCTAGAACCATCGAATGTTCTATTTCGCTGTTCTCAATCGTTACATGGTGATCAATGCTGGTGTAGGGGCCAACATAACTGTTTATGATGCGGCTGTTTTCACCAATAATGGCTGGGCCGCGAATGATGCTGTTGATGACCTCCGCCCCGCGCTGGATCGTTACGCGCCGGTCAACTTGGCTGTCCCGGTCGACGTAGCCATCGATCGTATGGGTGATCTCTTCTAAAACCAGGTCGTTGGCTTCGAGTAAATCGCCCGGACGTCCTGTATCTATCCACCAGCCATGATGGACATAGGGGTGGACATTGAATTTTTGGTCAACTAACCATTGAATGGCGTCGGTTATCTCCAATTCCCCGCGCCACGAAGGCTTGATGGAATTGACAGCCTGAAAAATGTTGCTGTCAAACATATAAATACCCACCAGCGCCAGATCACTGGGCGGGTTTTTCGGCTTTTCGATCAGCCGTATAATCCGGCTATCTTCGCCCAACTCTGCTACGCCATACTGTTCCGGATGCTCAATGCGCGTCAAAACAATCTGGCTGTTCCAGTCGCTTGAGGCGAATTCCCGGATAAGAGGACTGATACCCCCCTGAATCACATTATCCCCCAGGAACATAACGAAACGATCGTCGCCCAGGAAGGATTCGGACACCTTGACGGCATGGGCCAGACCCAGTGGTTTATCCTGAGGGATATAGGTTATGTTGACATCCCAGCGGCCACCGCGGCCGACCGCTTCTCTAATTTGCTCGGCCGTATTGCCTACGACGATACCGATATCATCAATACCCGCATCGCGAATCGCCTCGATCACACGAAACAAGATGGGCTTGTTAGCAACCGGAATCAGTTGTTTGGCATTAGTATAGGTCAACGGAAAGAGGCGCGACCCCGTTCCTCCACTTAATATTAACCCTTTCATGTATCCTTCCTAGAGTTGAGAATTAACGAACGTTGGATATTATCTCAGCCGTAGTATTCACCGATCACGCTGTCTTTCGGTGCGTTGGTCAACGCCACGCCGACCACCCGTACCTTAGCCCGCTCCAGCAATTCGCTGGCCCGCTTCGACTGGTCCCGGCGCGTCTTGCCCGCCCGGATGACGAGTAGCACCCCATCTGATTTAGCTCCCAAAATGGTGGCGTCGGAAGCAGCCATTACCGGTGGCGCGTCGAAGAGAATGAAATCCGCCTGGGTTAATAGCCCGGCGATTACCTGATCGAGCCTTTTTGTTCCCAACATATCAGCCGGATTGGGTGGCGTCGGGCCACTGCTGAGCAACCACAAATTTTCGATGCCGGTTTGTTGCAACGGCGGATCAGTTACTTCATCGAGCACCAGGTTGGTGAGGCCCGGCGAAATGGGCAAATTGAAAAGCTCGTGGAGCGTCGGCCGTCTTAAATCGCAATCGACCAGGATCGTCCGCCGTCCACTCTGGGCCATGGTGACGGCCAGATTCGAGACGGTCGTGCTCTTGCCCTCATTAGGCGCGGGCGAAGTCACAACAAGTGTCCGCAACGGGTTGTCCACGCTGTAAAAAGACAGGTTTGTCCGTAGCGTCCGGTAGGCTTCGCTGGCGGGCGACCGAGGATCGGTAATGGTTACGAGTGTCATAGTTCTTCATTCAAACCGGATCTAAATTGTGGTGGCGTCCGGTTCACTCCTGCGGGATTGATCCAATGACCGGTATTTCCAAATAGCGCTCGATATCTTCCCGGCGACGCATGACTCCGGAGGCGATCCATTCCAGGAAGAAGAGTAATCCAACGCCTATTAACAAGCCAAAAACAGCCCCTGCAGCGGTGTTGATCATCGTTTTTGGCCTGTCCAAACCGGCTTGGGGATCGTCAATGAACTCTATAGTAATCCGGTCTTCCAGACGAAGCCTGTCATTCTTTTCGTTCTGCCACATGATCAACTCTTCGCCCCAGGCCCGCGCGATATCATTGGCCAGATTCGGATCGGTGTTCTCGACAGTTAAATTGATCACAAAGCTGTTGCCGTCAGAGGAGACACGAACGTCACTCAGCAATTCGCCCGCGGTCAAATCAAGCTGCAATTTATTGATCACCGCCTGGGCTTGATAGCTGCTATAGAGCCATTGTTCATAACTGGTTAAAAGAACTTTAGCGGCCTGCGCTTGGCCGAAGTCGGTCCGGGAAGGACTGACCAGCAATCTTAGACTGGACTGGAAAACAGGTGTCTGGATCCGGCTAAAACCATAAGCAGCAGCGGCCGTCAACACCATCAGCAGAATGATCAACCAGCCTCTTTGACGCAATATTCGAAAGTAATCACTCAATTCCATCAGATTTAATAAACCTCAACCACCGCTTTGATAGTGCCGCCAGATTAATCAGAATCTCTACTATCGGCCCTGTCTGCGGACTATGTTTTCCTCATCCCCTCACCGGGAATCTCGCCGATAATTGGTATACCCATTGCTTCTAACTCTGTCCGGTCACGTACTGTCGGATCGAGATAGTGAGCCAGCAAAGCCAGTCCCATCCCGGCGATTAAAGCAAGAGCGATACGCAATGGCAAATCCAGTTGGTTGCGCAAACCGGCCGATATGGGATTGACCACCGGATCATCCAGTTGGGTCAAGATGGCTCGCTCGCCGCCCAATTGCGGCAAGGCTTGGGCGTTCTGTTCGGTCAGGACCACAATCACGCCGCCTATCATTTGCTCGACCCGCAACCGGTCGGCCCCGGTCTGCGATACCGTCAGCATGCTACGGGCGTTATCTGCGGCCAAACCTCCCTGAATCGCGCCGGCTGACATGTCGATACCTTGAGTAGCCAGGTACACGCTGACAGCCTCGGAAAACTTGCCGCCCTGAATCCAGTCGGTAAGGCCATTGACAATGTACTCTGAACCCAACCAATTGTAATATCGCTCTTGATCAGAGGCTGTTGCTTCTGCGCCTGGGGGCTGACCGACAATGAAACGTACTCCGGCATTATACGCCGGTGGTGGCGGCTGATAGGTTACTAGCCCTAAAGCCAGTACAATCAGCGCGGGAATGATGGCTAATAGCCAGCGGCGGCGGAGAATTATCCAGTATTGGCGGAGTTCCATTCTTCAAACTTCTGGGTCACGAATTCATCGATGCGACGCTTGAACACAGCAATATCATACTGTTCGGCGTGGCGGCGACAGGTTGCCGGGTTGGTGGACAGTGGATCAAATGCCTCAACCGCCTCGATGATAGCAGCAACCGATTGCTCCGTAAAGAAAGCGCCGGTTACGGACATTTTATCCGATCCACTCACTACTGTCTCCAGTGCGCCGCCCGCGGCATATGCTATCACTGGCCGCCCGGCGGCGTTGGCCTGAATCGGCGAAATCCCGAAATCCTCTTCGCCCGGCCACATGAACGCCCGGCAGTGGGCCAGTAAATCAGGCAAGTCAGAATCAGGCACAAAGCCCAGAAATTGCACTGTGGGGCCGGCCATCGCTTCTAGCCGTTCCCGATCGCGACCGCTGCCTGCTATCAGCAGGGGCTTGTCCATTTTGTTAAAGGCGTCTATAAGCACATCAAGTCGTCTGTAAGGCACCAGACGGCCCACGAACAAATAATAGTCGTCTATCCGGTTTGACGGCGAAAAACGACCCACATCCACCGGTGGAAAAATGATAGTCGCCTCGCGCCGGTAAACCTTGGCGATTCGGCGACGGACTTCATCCGATATAGCGATGAAATGGTCAACCCGGTCGGCCGCCAGCCGATCCCACTGGCGAAGGTGGGTCAGAGAAGGCGCCAGGGCCAGGCGGGTGAGGCGGCCGAGATTCTCGCGTTCGGCATATTGGTGATAGCGCCAGACATATCGTGTCGGCGTGAGGCAATAACAAACATGCATCGTTTCAGGCCCGGTGATGATGCCGTGGCAAAAGCCGCTCTTGTTGCTGAGCACAACGTCATAATCGCGGAAATCGAATTGTTCGAATGCCGCCGGGTAGAGCGAGAAGTAAAGTTGCTGTTTCTCATGGGCGAAAGGCAACCGGTCTATAAAGCTGGTGCGAATATCCCTATCGCGCCAGTCGGCCGGCATTCTCTCGCGATCATAAAGCGAAGTATAAAGGGGTCGATTGGGGTAAAGGGAGACCAGCGCATCCAGCACGTCTTCGGCGCCACCGAGCTGATTGAGCCAGTCATGGACGAGAGCAAGATTCATGGATTGTGGGTATTATATGTCGAAAGCTTGACTGAAGCAGACTTATACAATGGTTATTTTGTTTTCATATGAACCTGTTTGGGGTGGCCGGAATGTTCATGCGCCTCTACCAACGCAATTCGAACACGCAAGATCCTATCTGATACAATAGCGCGCTATGCCATTCAAATTTACTATCGATGCCGTCGATAGCTCAGCTCGCCTCGGCCGCCTTGAGACACCGCACGGTCTAATCGAAACACCTGTATTCGCTTCTGTCGGCACCCAGGCTACAGTCAAAGCTATGCGACCGCGCGATTTGCACGAGTTGGGTGCATCTCTCATCCTCAGCAATACCTACCATCTCTATCTACGTCCAGGAGATGAACTCATCCGTGATCTGGGCGGTCTTCACAAATTTATGGGCTGGGACAAACCGATTCTCACCGACAGTGGCGGGTTTCAGGTCTTCAGTCTCAGTGATGCCCGAAAGATCGACGAGGAGGGCGTCACTTTCCGCTCTCACCTGGACGGCTCGACCCATCGGTTTACGCCGGAGACCAGCATCCGTATCCAGGAGAATCTGGGGGCCGACATCATCATGGTGTTCGACGAGTGCCCGCCGCCAAATGATTATGAGTATGTGAAGCAATCACTGATTCGAACGCACGCCTGGGCCGAGCGCTGCCTGGCAGCCAAGACCCGGCGCGATCAGGCGCTTTTCGGCATCGTACAGGGCGGCATCTTCCGCGATCTGCGGGAAGCGAGCGCCCGATTTCTAATCGATTTGGATCTGCCCGGATACGCCATCGGCGGTTTAGCCGTGGGCGAAACGAAGCCTGAGATGCACCAGGTACTTGACTGGCTGGAACCGGTACTACCCCGCGAAAAACCTCGCTATCTAATGGGTGTGGGCGCGCCGGAAGATCTGGTGAACGGCGTCTTGCGCGGCATTGACATCTTCGACTGCGTC
>JAWOHK010000402.1:0-14091 GCA_046485205.1 Chloroflexota bacterium
GCACACAACTGGTCGATCGCCGGGCTGAGTATGGAAACACGTCCCTTGCCGACCGATTGAGGATGCACGTCGGATACGATTTGATCGCCTGGATAACGCACCCCCAGGAATGCGTAAATCCGGCGCATTGTTCCTGAGGGATTAGTTGCCAGGTCCTCATAACGACAAGGAAGAATCTTATCGCTTCGGTCCAATCTCAAATCAAAATAGAGTCGACTCCTGGCCCACCAAAAGAGCGCCGCGGCGTCGTAGGGGTTCATGTCTTCTGAAAAGTGTTCGCGGATGATCGCCCGTGTCTCTTCGGCACTATTCTGCGAGCGCCAGTTGTGCGGGTCATTCATCAAGAAAGGTCGCAGGTCTGCGATCCCGTTCTCCATGCCAAAGGCTTTTAGATTAGAAGCCGCCACATCCTGATAGTGGCGATATTGCCAGAGGGCTTTTGAGGCGGGAAATGTATCCAGTAATTCGTTAGCACGTTGCGATTCGACCAGGGGTTTGAGTACGATCAGCGGCACCTGGTGGCGATCGAGCTGCTGCTTAACCTCTGGCAGTGGGTTAAGCCTGACATGCTCAACTTTATCCTGAGAAGATAACTCACTTGACTCTCGATAGATTCGAGTTTGGCGGTCACGTTCAAATATCCAATACATCAAGCTGGTTCCGGCACGCTGGATGCCAAGCACAAACAGAATCTTACTATCACCACCGAAATGGCGCGGATCGAACTTCTGTAGGGCGCCTTTGTACAGGCGAAAGATACCAAACGACAAATTGCGTCGATTGATCTCCTTTGTCCTTAAATCAAACATGCATTCCTCAAAAAGAACAGGTTAATCCGTATAGCCAGTACGCCATTGGTCCAACCGCCGGTTTAATAAGGTTTCGACCGTGTGCACATCATCTTCCAACAACCGCCAGAGCGCTTGTCGAGTCTCGATAGAAAAGTGTGGTTTTTCGTCAATCTTATTAGAGAAAAATCGATGCCGAATTGGCTGGCGAATGGCTGCCGGGACCATATTGCGAACCTTTTGAAAGGCGTCGCTGTGGGTAATATTTCGTACCGCCTCATAGCGAAGATAAGGTTGGCCGACCGACTGGTGGCGTGGGGTCGTGTCTGTTTCCGCAAAAGGTGCCTGGTCGATATCTAGAAATTGAGCGATTTGCTCTAGAGTGGCGATCTGATCGATCGTATACTCCTCAAAAATCAATAACAGTACATTTTCCGGTCCGAATAGCTCCAGGTACGGACGTAATTGAACGCCGTAACGGGAGCGATTGACGTAAGCAGGCGAATGAAATACGGCAACTTCCGGCGGCTGGGTGTCAATGGACCGGACAAAGTTATGGGTGTAATGGGAAATTACCCGGTCTACAGGCTGGCGCATGATATAAACCAGCTTGAGGTTCGGGTTGTAGTCGTATAGCCGCTTGTGGGTTTCGGTGAATTCTGGAAAGAAAGTATAGAAGGTCGATGCTTCGCCGCACAGCTGACCGGCCTGGGGGGCAAACAGGGCATGATATCCATCTAGTCCGCTTCGCCAGTCGTCAGCTTTATGAAAATAGCCCGGTTCCTTCTCTTTGCAAAAGCAGACTTGAGGATGGGCGGCCAACTGGTTAGCGATACTGGTTGTCCCACATTTCTGAGCCCCGATCAGTATAAAATCGACTTTCATTGCTCTCGTTCTTGGTTGCTAGCGAGCATCCGATTCATAATAGGCGTAGCTGCCGTTGGGCTCGGCGCGATTGACTACAACTTCCATCGATTTCACCCGGACATTAGATAATTGCTGCATAACGGTTTGTACATCGTTGCGCCGTGTCTGGGCCTGGGCGACCACAAGAATCACGTTATCTACCGCCGGAGCCAGTACAGCGGCGTCGGCCACCGACAACAAAGCTGGTGTGTCGAGCACCACAAAATCGAATTTACCCTTCAAATGGTCGATCAGGTCCAGCATCCTCTGAGAGCCAAGCAATTCAGTCGGATTGGGTGGCAACGGGCCGCTCGTAATAACCTGAACGCGGGGAAAGGTAGTGTACTGAATGGCATCACCAGCAACTACTTCTCCGGCCAAAATATTGGTCAACCCGCGCTTGTTGGGGAGATCGAACAGCTTGTGGACGGTCGGCAGGCGCAAATCGCAATCAACAACCACGACTTCGCGCCCGCTTTGGGCGATCGTCACCGCTAAATTGGAGGAAACGGTTGATTTTCCCTCGCCACGCTTGGCGCTGGTCAGCAAGAACACTTGAGAACTTTCATCGCCACTGGCGAGAATGTTCGTGCGCAAACGTCGGAAGGATTCTAGTTGTGGGTATTGTCCACTCCCTAACTTGGCAATTGTCAAGTCCTCTTTGGAAGCGGGAATCTGGCCGACAGTCGGTATTTGGGTGGCACTCTCGATTTGCTCAGAGGTGTAGAGTGTGGTGTCGAGATTTTCGGCCAAGAAAGCCAACCCGATCCCGGTAACAAGCCCCAGAGCTACTCCCAAGGCGATATTGACCGCTTGCCGCGGTTTGGCTGGAAGATTCGGCGAAAATGCCGGTTCAACGATTGAGATCGCATTTGCCCGCACCGCTTCTTCCAGGCGAGCTGTTTCATACTGGGCAAGTAAAGACGCATAAGTGCTCTCTCTAAGATCCAGCGTGTCTCTGGCTGTGGTCAGAGTTAGTTCATTTTGCGGTGTGGTGGCCAATGCAGCCTCGTAATCCTGCCTTGCCCGTTCCAGTTCTACCTCAGCTGTTAAAATCTGATCTGACAATATTTGCTGGAGCGTCTGACCACCACCACCGGCGTAAAACTCACGGTTTGAATTTACGAGATATTCGGCCGCCCTGTTTGCAATATCACGCGCATCCTCCGGGTCAGGGGCTTCCGCGGTAATGCGGATCAACTCAGTCCCAGGTATGGACTGAACCGAAATCACGGGGTTGGAATCAAGCCCCAGTTCGTTTCTGATTTGTTGCCGCACAGTACTGCCGGTGATAATTCGAGAATAAGTATTAATCAGACGTTCGGTATAGACGATATCTGGTCGGGCAGCGGTGATCGATCCGGTTCCAATAGTGAGAACCCGGACCGTCGTAGAGGCAACATATTGCGGGGTAGCCAGGAACGTAACCACAGTCGCGATGATCGTCCCCGCTAATACACTAAGGATAACCAGCCACTTACGCCGGCGCAGAATTGACAAATAAGAACGTAACTCCATAGCTTCCAATGCTCCTAGAAGATGTCCAACCCGATTTGAACTTATCCAGCGTATCGCGAGAAGATTACGAACAACCTTGCGGTTGGTCGACCCAGGTTATCATCAGCGCGATACCGTATTATTGTCCTTCAATAACTTTTTCCAGGAACATGGTCGGAACCAATTCCTGAAGCATTTAAACAATTTCTATTAGGTGAAATAACCAAGTGATGGAGACTGATTTTCTGGTGTTTTCCTCTTGGCGCCCCATACGTTTGGCCAAAGTCAAACACAGTTCCAATCATACCATATTCATGGTTCACTTTTGACATACTTGGCTACACACTTCAACCAATTACTGAATGAGTGTCAAAGATACCCGTTCTTTCCCGCAGCAATTCTTCATACACCTGAAGCGTCTGGTTGTAATGAGTGGCCGGGCTGTTCAAAGTCTCGATCTGCTCGCGACCGTTCCGGCCCATTTCGATGGCTAATCGGCGATCATCAAGCAACATTTTCATCTTTTCGGCCAGTTGTGGCGCGTTTCCGGCTTCGAATAGCAAGCCATTCCAACCGTCCCGAACTTGTTCCGGGATACCACCCATCCGCGAACCGATCACCGGTGTCCCACAAGCCAATGATTCGATGACGGTCATTGAATAATTCTCATACCATTCCGAAGGTTGTACTGTAAACAAAGCCCTTTGGACGGCGTGTATGAGGCTGGGGGTGTCCAAATGGCCTAAAAATTTTACGTTATATAACTGGTGTTCCTGGACGTATGCCCTTAGCTCGGATTCTAACTCACCCGTACCGGCAATACGCAATTCCGCATCTCCGGGCAAATAGCGCATCGCTTCAACCAGTGTCATGATACCCTTGGTCCGAACCAGCCGGCCGACCGAGATAAAGTAGTTCTCTGGCTCATAATAAGCTTGAAAATAATCCGGGTTGATGAAATTGGGAATTGTTACAATGGGTGTCTTAATCCCGTGTTCGATCACCTTTTGAGCCAAGAAATCGCTGGGCGAAATAAAAACATCAATATTTGGCTCATAGAGCCGGAACAGTTCATGGAAATACATTTCGGCCGTGGCGAGAAGACTGGCGGTCAAAGACCCGCGTTTACATCGCTGGCGAACCATATTGTAATACCGGTGGCCCTGGCAATTTTCGCACACTGTTTCATGGGAAATGAATGTCGTATTCGGACACACGATCTTGTAATCGTGGAGCGTTTGAACGACCGGCAGACCCGCTTTTTTAAGTACCGGTAGAATTGAGGTCGACATTTCATGGATGAAGCCATGAATGTGGACCAGGTCTGGTTCTGTTTCGGATATGAGGTTTTCTACTTTTTGTTTCGCCTCGCGCGAGTACATTACTCGCTCAATTACCTTCAATTTGGGAGTTAGTCCCGGTCGGGCAAGTTCCGTCGGATAATCGACGAAACTGACAAAATGATCCTCGTAGGGGGAAGGGAAGTTTTTCGGGTGGTCCATCACAAACGGAATGACCTGGTGACCCTGCGACTCTAGAAGGGCCGTCAGGTCAAAGAAACACCGTTCTCCACCGCCTCGAAGATAATTGAAGCTGTTGACCATTAAGATCTTCATTGATTTAATCGCTTGCCAAGAGGATTGTATGGTCCATATCCATCGTTTGAACCGGAAGGAGATGTTCGCTAGTTAGATCTGCGCTGAGACGTGCGAACGGATCATTCCACATACCCCAACTTGCGGAGATGTTCGGCCAAGTCATCCATTTCCGCATCGCTCATCTCATCGTTCATCGATACCGCCACGGTGTCATTTTGCTGAATATGTTGCTCAATCAGCGAACGTAGCTCGTCGGCTTTCTGCGGCAAAGTTGTTGCCAGATTTTTGGTTTCATTCGGATCTGCTGTCAGGTCGTAAAGTTCCTGAGGAACAGCGGGATTACTTGAATCAAAGGCATACTTGAAGCCTCCAAAGCGAACCCCGTAGAAATGGGAAGGCTCGCGGGAGTTCTGACACGTTTCAATAAACGCGGGTTCTTCCGGCCATTTTTCCCCATAGATGAGGGGTACCAGGCTTCTTCCGTCGATAGACGCCGGTGTTTTATTCTCCAAACCGGCCAGTTCAAGTATCGTCGGCATGATGTCGATCTGCCGTACCTGATCCGGAACTCGCTTATATTTGGTTTGCAAAGGCCCGCCGGCCATCACCAGTGGCACTCGCACTAAGGAATCGTAAACATGATAACCATGACCGGTAATGGTGGCCAAGGGACTATCGAATAAACCGACGCGATAGAGCAACCGTGATGCGGAGACCCAACCTGACCGGACAGCCGAAATAGCCTGGCGGCGGACACGAGTCAGGCCCGTATTTTTCTTGCCTTTTGTTTCTTTTGACAGGGATTTTTTAAGGAGTTCAACCCGACTTTCCAAACTGGTTTCAGGGATCTTCTCGCCATGATCCCCGGTCACAACCAGCAGTGTCTTGTCCTCGTCAACGGCATCGAACAACTCTTTCAGGCGTGCATCATAACTAGATATCGCCCGGTCATATTCGGTCTGGCCATATTCCGGCCGGTTGTACTCCGGCAATATCTGGCGGGGGCGGTGGACACCCCACAGGTGCAAGTACATAAACCACGGTTCCTGGAGTTCGCCGCTATGGATTCGCCGGAGCAAATCATCTCCCCATTCTCCCAGTAGGGGAGACTTAACCCCGTCGCGTAACGAATATTGATCGAACCCCCTATCAAGTCGGTAGAACGGGCTTAACGGACCAGTCGCCTCTGCATACGTGTGATAACCGTTCTCGCGGAGTATCTCGGCCATCAAAGGAACTTCGTCAGAAACACGCGCGCCGACCATCGCCCGAACCCCATGATGTGCCGGATACATGCCACTGAACATGGTCGTCATGCAAGGGATGGTCATTGAGTTGGCCGTGATCAAGTGTGAAAAGAGTACACCCTTTTCTGCCAGGCTGTTCAAATTGGGCGTCTGGGCTGAACGATCCGGGTCGAACGTCCGGTCGGCGCGCAAGCAATCAATAACAATAAGCAAAATGTTAGGAATTGAAGAAGACATTTAATTATTCCTGATTAGCTCTTTTAAAGCCGATACGGCATGACGATTTGATAATACATCGAGCTAGATCTATTACAGGGCTGGATACAGGGGCAGCTCTATTTCACCAGAGAAGTATAAAGCATGTGGCTTACAATAAACCTGAAGCCGAGGAATGACTAGAGGAAGACAAATCTTGGATAAGTCAGCTAGGGCAAGAGGGAATCAAGAGTGTGTAAGTTCTTGATTTAATACAGGCTGTTTCTTTTTGGAATAGATCTGGTTGGCGATAAATCCTAATGTGAGCCAATAGAAACTCATCATTCCACCGTGTGACCAGGCCTTGTGGTAGAAGAGCCATAGTGGCCATAGTAGGGTAAATAGAACAATGCCATACTCAAGAACGGCCAGATATTGATCAGATGTTTTTCCAGCGTGCTGAAGCAGCTTCCACACGATCCAGCTATTTATTAATAGGAAAAGGATTATGCCAAGTAATCCAAATTCCTGAATCCAAACCCCTAGGCCCGTATTGCCACCTCCACCATACAGGTCGTCTTCGAGCGTTACTCCCTGGAAGCCAAGAAAAGTACTATAAGTTCGGCTACCAATACCATAGCCAAACAAAACGGTAATTGCATCGCGTTGAATTTGTTGCCAGGCATAGGCAACAGACGCAGCTCGACCAAGCCTATAAAGGCCCGTATCACTTACTTTGCTATCAACAAATAAATAACTCTGAAGATTTTCCGGTTCGAAAACTTCATACAGAGGTTTAATGTTAAGTGATTCAACAAGAAATGTATTGTAAATAGGGAAGAATATGGCCAATGAGAATGATAGTAGAAGAATATATGTAAACAAACGCCGAATTTTCCCACCACGAATCATGAAAATAAAAAACGCAACGATCGCAACAATCACTACAGCGACGAGGTAAAACCTGGAGACATTCAGCATTGTGGAAACCAAACCCAGAAATAAGGTAAGGAACATCACCCGCGTACTGTCCGTCGCTAACCAGTGACCCATACCGATGCAGACGATAAAAAATACGAGCATCGTTAGCTCACCTACACCAAAGCGTCCAAAAGTTCCGGCCAGATGGTCACCGGGCGACACACCTGTAGCAAATTGGATGAATTGTATCCCTACCTGGAATGCCAGCAGTATGACGAAAAATTTGACCAACCATCGGGCAAAGTTATCCGGCCACTTTGGCACAAGATAGGCAAATAGCATGAGCATGGGATATTTGAAAAAACGCCACCAGCCCCAGGCGGTCGAGCTCACTGATTGCCCATCGAGCGTGGAGATTAATCCCCACACAAGGCTTGCACCCAGGAGAATCAATACCGCCGCAGGGATTCGATCGCGTAGCATCATATGGATCAGCGCGATACCAATCAGGGATGCGGCCACCAATTCCTTTAAAAAGTCCATCGATCGTGGCAGTCTAGCCGTCGACAAGATGATCGGCATGATGATCTCGGCAAAAACCAATATGGCAAATGCCCAGAACCACCATTCACGCTTCCAGCTGGAGCGTTTGGCTTTTACTTCGCGCGTGAACGAAGGAGGACGACTGTGGGGAAAGCGATAGTTTACTTCGGCCATAACACGATTTAAGTCAGGTTGATCGTCTGGACTGCCGAACCACTACAATGCTAGCAAATGAATCAGGCAGCCGCCATAGCCGCTATCATCGTCTCATCTGTGGCTTGATGTTGCAGAAAATCTCGAATCCCTTCTACTACATAGGCAACCTTGCCATCATCTAGTTCCGGAAAGATGGGCAGAGAAACTATCATCTCGGCATAGGCTTCAGTGACTGGAAAATCACCACGTTTATAACCCAGCTCAGCATAAGCTGGTTGAAGGTGAATCGGAATGGGATAGTGAAGTCCAGTTGCAATCCCTAAGGCCTTGAGTTGTTCCATCAGTACATCACGATTATGGGCACGAATCACATAGAGATGAAAGATGTGCTCGGCATAATCAGCTGTGCTCGGTGTTTCAACCGGCAAGTCAGATAACAGCTCGGTGTAGGCCGCGGCCGCTCGTCGCCTATTCGCATTCCAAGCATCCAGGTGAGGTAATTTGACCTTCAATACGGCCGCTTGCATGGTGTCCAGCCGGTTGTTAAACCCCTTGACTTGATGATAATATTTGACGTTCTGGCCAATATTGCGCAGAAGTTTAATCTTCTCAGCGATTTCAGGGTCGTTGGTTACGACAGCGCCACCGTCGCCATAAGCGCCCAGATTTTTGCCAGGGTAAAAGCTAAACCCGGCGGCATCACCAAGTCCACCGATGCGGCGGCCTTTATAGCGGGCGCCGGCCGCCTGGGCGGCGTCTTCGAAAACCCGGAGATTGTGCTTTCGGGCAATTGCCAGGATAGGGTCCATGTCAGCCGCTTGACCATAAAGATGAACCGGCATAATCGCCTTGGTGCGGGAGGTTATGGCCGCCTCGATCTTCGTCGGGTCAATGTTATAGGTATCCGGATCACAATCGACGAGCACCGGTGTTGCTCCGGTATTGGAGATAGCCAAGGTTGTGGCAATAAAGGTATTAGCCGCGGTAACGACCTCATCACCAGAGCCAATGTCATAAGCTCGCAGGATGAGCTCAAGGGCAGAGTAGCCCGAATCGACCCCGACGGCGTAATCGGCTTCACAGAATTCGGCGAAGGCGACTTCGAATTCACTTACCGCGCCACCAAGTATGAAATCGCCGCGTTGCATTACCGCCAGGACAGCTTGATCCACTTCTTCTTTTATTGTCTGATATTGGGTTTGTAAATCGACAAACGGTATTTTCATCAGTAACTTTCCTTAAAAAATGATGGAGTAAGATTTAACAGTCTATTTTGATCTCCCATCTGTTTTGATTAAAGTCTATTTGCTTCGGGCGAGATCGGTACCTTAGCTGGATTGCCAGGCGAGTGTTTCAGCCCCTGGACAAGAGCACTAAAGAGCTTTTGAGCCGAAGCGGCCCAAGTCCACTGATCAACAGCCTTCAGGGCTTGCTGCCCCAGATCTGACAGCCGGTCGCGTGAAGCCCAGACTTGCTCCAGAGCGCCAAACAGCTCTTCTTCAGTAGGTTCGCTCGCCCAAAATACATAGTCATCTTTTCCCACAACATCGATATGGCAACGATTGGCGGTTGAGATGATAGGCAGGGCTGCGGCCATATATTCGAACAATTTTAGCGGACTGCTGGCTTCATATTTCACATCATCTGAAGACGGCAACGATGTCACCCCGATGTGAGCCTGAGCCAGCAAGGCGGGAATGTGATCGTAGGGCACCGGCTTACCGACCTTGACATTCCCCTCTGATTCTGCAGCATATGTTTCCAGGGCGGAGCGAAACGGGCCATCGCCATGAAGTACCAGTTCAAAAGCCATGCCCGATTTGTTCGCTCTTCTAACAGCTTTGGCGAGTGGCATAAGATGGCGTTGTTCCAGAAATATACCCACATAAATCAAGCGAATGGGTTCGTTATCGGCCGCAGGTTGTCGTTTGCGTCGCGATTCAGCAAACGCAACCGGATTCACTCCCGAAGGCCATATGCCCCACAATTGTTGCGACGGAATGCCAACTAGTTGGGCCAGCCGGGTTGTGATAGCTGTCTGGCCATCGGCTAGATATTTAGCCAGCCAATAAGTAAATCGTTCCAGATTGTTGCGAAGGCGCGCTTTAATCGACTTGTTGCCAAAATCCAGCAAGTCGCGAGAATCCATCACCAGTAGCGGACGGTCTTTGCCCATGAATCGCAAGGGAAACAGCCAGACGGCTGAAATAGGATGGAATAGTACGAAATCATATTGCTTCATTCGCGGCAAGAGATATGCCAGCAGCTTAAGATGAAACAGTATGCGACCGATCAGATAAATGTCGGGACGATCAATGTTGTAAACCTCGACATCCCCATAGGTTCCGGGACCTTGAGGCCCGGTGGCTAGCAAGGTTACCTCCATACCCATGGCGCGCAGTTCGCGCGTCGTATCCAGCCAGGTTACTTTATCAAGCTTCCAGGGAGCAATCGGCGAAACCCAAGCCAGGCGGAGGGAGCCGCTTCGCAAAGCGATTTCTTTCATAATCAATGATTATTCCCCGGCAATACAACGGTTTTTCTGTCCGTTCACGTAGGCGGGTTGGCCCTCATGGAGGGGACAAGTAAGCTCATCGACGGTCGTGTACACTCGCGCCGGGTTGCCGTAGACAACCGCGCCGGGCGGAACATCCTTTGTCACCACCGCGCCTGCCCCGACCAAGGCGTATTCGCCAATGACGACCGTAGGAAGAATGGTCACATTCACACCAATTCTTGCGCCACGCTTGATAGTCGGACCGCCAGCATGCGTACACTCTGCGCACAACGGTCTCATATCATTGGCAATGCTGACACCCGGTGCTAAAAAGGCATCATCCTCAATCGTGGTGAATTGGGCCACATAGACATTGTTATGGATTTTGACATTATTGCCAATCCGGCAACCATAATCAATCACCGAGTTGCTCCAGATGCCGACATCATCCCCAATGGAATTCTCTTCCCTGATCACCACATTATGGCCCGTCTGGAGGTGTCGGCCGATAGTCGAGCCAACGTAGATGACCGTACCGGAGCGTATATGGGCGCCTTCGCCTATGGACAGGGTTTGATCGCTGACCGGCCGGCCGGTAGGGTACCCGAGGATGACGGACTCATCGATTGTATTCGGATTTATTATCCGGACATGCTCCGGCATCTCAGGCATGAACCAGCTCCTGGGGGCTGACAGGCTCTGTTCCGTTAGCCAACCAGACGGTTTCACCACCGTTTTTCAGAGACCGCTGGGCCGCTTCAACGATCTGGACTACCCGCATGCCGTTGACGCCATCGGTTTGGGGAGTGGCTCCTTCACGAATACAATCCAGAAAATGCTGGCATTGCACGCGCAACGGCTCCTCAAAGCGGATGTAGGGAATGACCACATCACCATAATGGTAAGCAAAGCTGAATTCACCGTAGGTATCTGTATGGCGAATCGCCTTGACGCCTTTATCGTAAATCTTAATTTTTTCCAGTGGCTCTACATCATCATAGATGACCATCTTTTTGCTGCCGACGACAGTGACTCGCCTTTGCTTGGATGGATCAAGCCAACTCGAACGGATATGGGCTAGGACATTATTAGGAAATGCCAGGGTCATATAGGCAATATCTTCTATGCCGTCCTGGACACAGGCCGTGGCATGGGTGCTGACGCCAATTGGGTCAGTACCCAGGAGATAGCGGATGATAGAGATGTCGTGGGGAGCCAAGTCCCAAATGACATTGGCTTTGGTTTGGAACAAGCCCAGGCTGGCTCGGATGGCGTCGATATAAAAAATATCGCCCAATTCTCCTTCCCGAATCATCTCCTTGAGCGCACGAACCGCCGGGTTATATTCAAAGGTGTGGCCCACCATTAGGATTCTCTTGTGTTCCTTAGCCACACGAACCAGTTCGGCAGCATCGTCACTATCCAGCGTGATGGGTTTCTCAACCAGCACGTGCAGTCCGTGCTCCAGGCAATCGCGAGCGATGGAATAGTGGTCAGCTGGCGGCGTTGCAATAACCACCGCATCCAGATTCATATCAAACAAATCGCGATAATCTTGAGTGCAGGATTCTATCTGTGGAAAGCGCTGCATCATCCGATCTATCGATTCCTGCTGGAGATCCGAAATGGCGATCATGCGTGCGCCGGAAATTTCAACAAAATTGCGAATCAGGTTGGGGCCCCAATAGCCGCAACCAATCGCGCCAATACGAAGATCAGTCATTTTAACGAGCACCTCGGCCGTTGACAACGGCCGTGACCGTCATCAGGATTATTTTGATATCGAGTAGGATGGATTGTTGGCGAATATAATCAACATCCATCCGGACCATTTCTTCAAAGCTGGTTGTCGAACGCCCTTTGACCTGCCACCAGCCGGTGATGCCGGGAACAGTACGCAGACGTTCGTGATGGTGGAAGAGATATAAATCCACCTCATAGGGAATAGGAGGACGCGGGCCGACCAGGCTCATCTCCCCCACTAGGACATTCCATAACTGGGGTAATTCATCCAGGCTTGTCTTGCGCAAGAAGTTGCCCACCCGGGTGATGCGGGGATCCTGGACCAATTTATACTTGGCATCTTCAGCTTTCTGGACTGATTGCAGTTCGATCATGCGACTTTCATCGCCGGCGATATAAGCTTCAATAAACTGGCGGTGAATGGTCGATTTGGCGTCCGTCCGCATCGTTCGAAACTTGTAGATGGTGAAGGGGATCTCTTCCCAATAGACCTTGCCGTTTCGAACTCGGCGGCGAGCAGTGACGCGTTCCTGCCGGAAGATGGCCGGGCCGGGCGAATCCCACTTAATAAGCAGGGCAATGAATGCCATTAAGGGGAGTAAGAATATTAGCGAGAAGAGGACGACTGAAAAATCAATCAGTCGTTTGCCAGCAAAATACAGGCCATCGGCCTCTTCCGCTTGTTTTCCAATTGCCGGGCCGATGGACCAGTGTAGCGTCCTTCGATCATCCATCTCGGTCAGTTTCCTCGTTTCCAACATAGTCACCGTAGTAAGGTCATTATATGGGCAGCATCTAATCTTTATTACTCATTTTGCATTGCAAACTTACAAAGAATCTGACGATTCATGATAAGTCAATGCCGGAGTCGTTATTACTTGATTGCCACCAGAACAATACTAGGCAAATGAGCTTACAGGCGAGGTTAAGAGCCTCGATCTTTAATCAACAGAAGGAAAGATAGGGATACAAGGTGCTTAATGTTGTACCATTACAATATTTTTACATTACAACGTATTGTAATACTACAATAATACCTTGCGAGCGGGATCTGCAGGCGCTATAATGAGTTGAACATGGTCTGAAACAAATCGTGCCCTATATGCCGGTTGTTTCAAGACGTGGAAGAAGCGACCGTGGTAGTGATAACAGCGCGGTCCCGGGTCGCCCACCAGCACCCCTCCCACACCGCCCGGGTGAGGGTGAACAATTATCGTATCGGCAGTACAAAAACGTAATGTAATGGTTAATGGCGGGTCTGTCTACCAGATCGGTAGTAACAGTCTTGTTTTAACATGCCTGTGTAATGACCCCGAAGTGGCTCGATTAACGAACCACTTCACAGCAGGAGGGATTCCTGCAGGGAGAGAAATGAAGCCATGACTATTTATTATGTTTCGGCGACAAATGGTAATAACAATAATTCCGGCAGCAAGCCTGAAGAACCTCTACGCACTATTCAAGCCGCCATCAACAAAGTCAAAGCGGGTGACACAATCTATATCCGTACAGGCACTTACTCCGAGCGCCTGCATATTCAAAAACCGGGTACGACCAGCGAACCTATTCTGATCGCGGCCTATCAAAATGAAAAACCTGTCCTCGAAGGCGGAAATCTAAATATCGCCGATGACGGCGGATTGATCACGATCCATCAAAGCCAGGCTGTCACCTTGCAAGGACTGGAACTTCGCAATTCTCAAGGGCGTGGGTTACTCATTACCAAGTCGAGCCAGATAACACTTGAGGGCTGCCAGATACATTCTTGCCAGGCCGGAGGCATTCAGGCCGACAACACAGATCAGATTCGAATCGAAGGGTGCCAATTTTATCGATGTGCTCGCCGGTTCCTGGCGGGTCCTCCCACATTGGTCTACGATGCCGTTGCCTTGCGCCAGTGCCAGGATATACACATTGAAGGCAACCAGATATTTGAAAATTCCAGCCGGGGCATCACTATTTGGACCGGCTGCGAGAAGGCAGTGGTTCAAAACAATACC
>JAWOHK010000085.1:0-4542 GCA_046485205.1 Chloroflexota bacterium
GCGAAATATTCGTGCGCGGCCAACAACTCGGCCGCAATCCCCGCGCCTTCTCCAAGCTGGGCGACAGCATATCGTTGACCAGCCACTATCTGGCCCGTTATGACCAGAAACGGTATGACCTGGGAATCTATAACGCGTTGCAACCCACGATCGATTATTACCGCCGGTCCTACGACCGGTTCGGCGTCGCGCTGCGCATCGGCCTGTATGCCTGGAACGCGTTCCGGCCGGGAATCGCCGATCCGGATAAGTGTGAACTGGATGAGCACATGGTGGCTTGCGAGTTCCGGCTGCAAAACCCGAGCGTGCTGCTGGTGCGATTGGGCACAAACGACATCGCGCCCGGCGATTCCTTCGAGCGCGCCTTGCGCTACACCATCGAATACAGCGTCGCCAACGGAGTTATCCCCGTCCTGAGCACAAAATCGGACCGCTTCGAGGGCGACAACCGCCACAACGAAACCATGCGCGCGTTGGCCGCCGAATACCACATCCCGTTGTGGGATTTCGACCTGGTGGCCTCTACCCTGCCGGATCGAGGATTGGGCGGCGACAACGTCCACCTGACGATGTTTGCCAGTAACGATTTCAGCGATCCCCGGGCGCTCAATTTCGGCTACCCGCTCAGCGACCTGACCGCCCTCTTTGTCCTCGATGAGATTCGCCGGACAGTCGATCCTGACCCGCTTGAGCCTGCGCCCGGCCATCGATTGGCCGTCCCCGGAGGCTATGATTGACGCTAGGGCTCACAGCCATCCTCATCTTCGGAGTAGGGGCGCTGGCCTACGGCGCGTTCCTGCCCAATCGCTGGCGCGCGTGGGCGCTTCTGGCCGGCAGCGTCATTGCCGTCTACTGGCTCCAGACACCGCTCACCCCGCGCTTCGCTGATTTTATCCTGCCGACAATCACTATCGGGCTGGCTGTGGCCGCCTGGTGGTTATCCCGACCACGCTACCGAGCCTTGGCCGTCGGGCATGATGATGCGGCCGACCAACCCCTGCCTGATCGCGGCGATCCCTCACTCAACGGCCGTGTCTACATGCGCGATGACTGGCTAACCCTGTTCATCATCATCACCCTCATCCTGACCCTCTCGCTTTTCCGTTACGTCGATCCCGCCTGGCGTCTGACTGCCTCCCGGCCGCCGACGCCGGTCAATGTCGCCTTCGGCATCGCCCAGGCCGGCTTGCTGCTGGCGGCGCTGGCCCTTGTCCTGGTGCGATTGCCACAACGCGTTGTTCTGACCGTGAGCATCATTTTCCTGACCGCCCTGTTCGTGGTCGTCAAATGGCCCCCGGCATTGGAGGCCATCGCTGGCTGGTGGCGTGGCCTCACCGGCCAGGATGTGACTCTGGCAGCCCCGACCGATCTGGTCTGGCTGGGATTTTCTTACGTGATGTTTCGCCTCATCCACACCCTGCGCGACCGGCAAACCGGCATCTTGCCCGATCTATCGTTAAAGACCTATCTCACCTATGTGTTGTTCGCCCCGGCATTCGTCGCCGGGCCGATTGACCGGGCGGAACGCTTCCAGGCCGATATCCACAAGCTGGGGCCCCTTCAGGGATTGGATCCACCTCGGTGGGGACTCGGTCTGTGGCGCATCGGCCAGGGGCTTTTCAAGAAGTTCGTCATCGCCGACCTGCTGGCGCAAGGCATGTCTCTAACTCCCGCCCTGGCCGAACAAACCCAAAGCCCGCTCATGCTGTGGGTCTTGTTGTTCGGTTACGGCTTGCGGCTCTACTTTGACTTCGGCGGGTACACCGACATCGCCATCGGCCTGGGCATCTTTTTCGGTATTCGCCTGCCGGAGAACTTCAACCGCCCTTACACCCGCACCAACATCACCACCTTCTGGCAAAGCTGGCATATGACCTTGAGCAACTGGGCCCGCTTTTACGTCTTTACGCCATTATCGCGTAACCTGATCCGCCGCCGCAAACCCGGTGCGCCGTTTAACCTATCATCAACGGCCATCGTGCTTCTCTCCCACCTGGCGACGATGAGCGTCATCGGCCTGTGGCATGGCATTACCTGGACGTTCTTCATCTGGGGCGTATGGCATGCCGCCGGGCTGTTTGTCCACAAGCAATGGAGCGATCGTACCCGCAAGTGGTACCGCCACTTACAGACACGACCAGGGGCGCGGCGGGCCTGGGCACTCGCCGGGTGGGCCTTGACCTTCCTGTTTGTCATGTTGGGCTGGGTCTGGTTTCTCCTGCCCACGCCTCAATTGGCCTTGCAAACCTTCGCTGGGTTGTTTGGCTTGCAATAATCAACGACCAGGCCAGGAGTCAAATGACTGAACCCGATAAACAAACCCAATTCGATCAATGGTCCGCCACATACGACGAGGACATTCGAGACGACGGTCTGTTTCCATTCGATGGCTATGAACGCGTGCTGCAACGAGTCGTGGACTTAGCCGCTGTACAGCCGGGTTTAGAAATCCTGGAATTGGGGGTGGGGACCGGTAATTTAACCCGGCGACTGGTTGATCTAGGCGCGGCGGTGTGGGCTGTGGATTTTTCGGCCGACATGCTAGCCATTGCCCGGCAAAAAGTCCCCCAAGCCCGTTTCGCCCAGGCTGATCTGTTGGGAGAATTTCCCAAAGCACTTCAACGTCCCTTTGATCGCGTCATCGCCACCTATATCTTTCACGAGTTTCCTTTAGAGGAAAAAATCGGTTTGTTACAACGCCTTTTTGCCAACAATCTTACCGCGGGTGGTTATGTCGTGATTGGCGATATTGGGTTTGCCGACGCGGCCGCTCGTGAAATCGTTAAGTCTCAGGCACAAGACCGCTGGGATGAGGAATATTACTGGCTGGCTGAAGAAACCCAATCCGCTTTGGCTCAATTGGATTTCACCTTAAATTTTGAACCGATGTCCAGCTGCGGTGTGGTGTTGACCGTACATCGCGCAGAGGAAGAACAAAGGCACTGATTAATTTTGAGCTGCTCTTGCCCAAACAAAAAACCGGCTCGTCAGACTTTGCCGAGCCGGTTTTGATTCGGTTATTATCGATGGCCTATGATTCGTTGGTGCTGGATCGACGCGGTCTCACCGGCACGACACTTGGACTGCCACTGTTGCCATCTAGTCCCAATATATTAATCAATTCGGCGTTAGCCGGAATGATGTATTTGGTGCCGCTACCGGCCAGAACCACCTCTGCCACGTCAAGCTTGCGTAATTCCTTGGCTCGTTCGGTGAAATTCTTCTCAGCCGACATAGCCACCAATTCGATCGACTTGGCCTCAGCCTCTGCCCGCAGCAATCGACCCTGCGCTTCTCCCTGAGCTTTCAGGATCTCTGCCTCGCGAAAACCCTGTGCTTCGAGGATGTTAGCCCGCTTCTCGCGCTCGGCTTTCATCTGCTTGCTCATGGCATTCGTGATATCTTGCGGCGGGTCGATCTTTTGTAGCTCAACCTTGGTTACTTTAACGCCCCACGGGTTCGTGGCCTCGTCCAGCACCTCGCGCAAGGAGGTATTGATCAGATCGCGGGCGGTCAGCGTCTCGTCCAATTGCTTGTCGCCGATCAGATTACGCAGGTTTGTCTGGGCCAGCGTTGTCGCGGCGACGTTGAAGTTCTGAATTTCGAACTCGGCTTTCACCGGATCGGACACTTTGTAATAGATAACTGCATCGACAGTGACGACTACGTTGTCAGCCGTGATCACACTTTGCGGTAGTACATTGATCAAATTTTCCCGCATATCGACCCGGATCAGACTGTCGATAAAGGGTATCAGGAAAACAATACCGGCATCCACCGTGTGCGAATAGCGACCGAGCCGTACAACGAGACCTTTTTCATATTGCCTCACAATGCGAACACTGAAGGCCAGCGCAGCCAGGGCTATGAAAAATACCAAAAACAGGACAATAATTGTATACATAATTTATCCTTTTAACTTCGCTAACTTCTGAACAATTACAGTTACCCCTTCAACAGAGTTGACGACAACCGTCTCGCCATCATAAAGAATCTCGTCGGCCGACGCACGCCATTGTTCGTCGTTGATCCGTATCATACCAGCCGTGTCCGGCCTGATTTCCCGAACAACCGTACCCGTAGCGCCGATGATTTTATCGATATTCGTTCTGCTGGTCGTCACGGTGATACGCCGCTTTATTCGGCGACGGAAAAAAGCAATATAGAGTATCGACAAAATAATGGCCAGAATGACCGTCAACCAGATACCGCTCACCGCTATGAAGCTGCCAACCAGCCCGGAGATAACCAGGATGGAGCCGATAAGCAGCAAATCAAAACCGGTATCTATGCCGACAAGCAGTTCGGCCAGGATCATCAGCAATCCGATGATCACGAATATCTGTGGTAGAGAAATAGTGAACAAATCCATATGCAAACCTTCCTGTCCGCACCAGGACGCTTGAACCCCGCCAATAAAAGCGCAGTTGATTAAAACCGTTACACTCTATACGGGGATTGAGTGCCTTGGTTGCGCCATATATGCTGTTGGGGATGATTATAGCATATGAAACACTAAATATGGTCTGCCTATTATCAGAA
>JAWOHK010000114.1:0-28111 GCA_046485205.1 Chloroflexota bacterium
GTCTGATAAACGCCTCGATCCCGATCGCCGCTCATCAGATTGAAACGGCTGTCTACATCGATAGCGCCGCGGCCTTTGTCGAACTGCACCCGCGCTTCCATCGACTCCGGAAGCGCCAGATTGATGCCTCCGTTGCCCCCCTCAACCTCAATTTCCTGCCGGCCGGCGGAGGGCAATGTGAGTTCGATACGACCGTTGGCCCCGTCGACTGTGATGTCATAATGGCCGTCGGGCAAGGCGGCGTCGAGCGCGCCATTGCCACCGATCAGGACGAGGCGTGTCAGATTCAGGTCGGCTATCTGTATGTTCGCATAGCCGTTGCCCACATCGATCATTAAATCGGTCGGCGTTTCCCGGTTGAAATAGATCTCCCAACTATTTTCGATGTCAGCCAGTCGCATAGGCCTGAAATTGAAATTCATCACCGGCTTTTCTTGGATTTGGATGTTCGCTTGCCCATTTTGACTGAGCTCGGAATCCAGAACTAGTCCACCCACACTTCGAATGGTGCCGGAAACAAGCTGATTCTCAGCTGGCATCGATGTGATAATTGACGGGTAATTGCTTAAGTCCAGTCGAATTTCGGCTGCGACTACATCGTCGGTGCTGACTGCGAACGATTCATCCACGACTTCGGTTGCCGGTAGGGTGATACCGAACCGATCAGAGAGGTCATTCCCATTGCTCAACAGCAAATAGCCGAAAACTCCTACCGCCGCCAAGGCTGTCAGCAAGCTGAGGAGCGTCCCGACCGGCGGTCGAATTTGAACCACCAATACGTTGATGCCGATAAAGATCAACAACAAGGGCCAAAATTGCAGCGCGGTTAACCAGTTAAGGGGCGGTAACGCGTTGAGATTGTCAAGCAAAAAGAAAATGCCGGCAGTGATCAGGATGATCGGAGCAAACACCGAGCGGCTGTGGAAGGATTTGGATTCCTGGACAGTGGGCTCAGAATATTTATCTTCGGACATGGTTCGCCATCCTCTCCAAATGGAATTAATATGGATTTACGCGGACATCACTATTCTCTATACGTGTTGCCCCCTTGAGCAGTTTCGACTAAAATTCTCGTCTACCCTTTAATAAATATGCTGTTGTATCTTACCTGGTGGATAGACGAAAGACATCGATCGGGCCAGTTGATGATTGCCTGAGCATCAGGTTATTGCCTCACCGGCTTCCACCAAACCAATCCCATCCCTAGAGGTTTAGCGACGAATGAAAGAGTATCAGACCGGACAGATTCGCAACATCGCCCTCATTTCACACAATGGGGCCGGCAAAACCATGCTGGTTGAGCGTTTGCTGTTCAAGACCGGAGCCATCACGCGCATGGGCAGCGTGACCAATGGCACCGCCCACTTGGATTTCGAAGATGAGGAAGTTTCTCGCAACAGTTCTATATCCACCGCTATTGCCCCCATCGAGTGGAAAAATCTTAAACTGAACATACTGGATACCCCCGGCTTTCTCGATTTCATTGGCGAAGTCAACTGCGCCTTGAAAGTGGCTGACAGCGCCGTGGCCCTGGTCGAGGCCGTGGCCGGGGTTGAAGTCGGCACGGAAGCTGTCTGGGCGGCGGCCGTGGCCTACAACCGCCCGCGCATGATCGTCGTTAATAAGATGGACCGCGAAAATGTACGTGTCAATCGGGTGTTGGACAGTATCCGTAACAACCTGGATGGCAATTTTGTCAATTTCCAATTGCCTATCGGCGAAGGTCCTAGCTTCAAGGGCATTGTCGACCTGTTGACCATGGATGCGCGCCTAGGCGAAAAAGACGATCGGGCACCTATTCCGGCCGAATTAGCCGACGCGGCCGAGGAAGCACGTATGGCTTTGGTCGAAGCAGCGGCCGAGGGCGAGGATTCGCTGATTGAAAAATACCTGGAAGGCGAAGAATTGACCGCTGAAGAGATCACCCGTGGTCTGAAAGGCGCGATCATCAGCGGCAATGTGATTCCGGTACTATTCTGCGCCGGTGAGCCGGGCATCGGGGTTGACGCCTTGTTGGATGCCTTCGCCGACCTCTTGCCGGCCCCCAACGAGCTTGGCCCATTTGAAGCGACGAATGCCAAAGGCGAAGTGGTTGAACTAGAGGTTAGTGATACCTCTCCCTTGGCCGCTTTCATATTCAAAACACGTGAAGATAACTTCGGCAAGACCAGTTTTCTGCGGCTCTTTGGCGGGTCGCTTTCTTCGGATTCGCGGGTATGGGATGCGAACAACGACAGCGAAGTTCGCGTCGGCACCTTACAAATCACCAGCGGTAAAGATGTGTCGCCAATCCAGCGTTTGCACAGTGGCGACATTGGCACGGTCGTAAAACTTGGTGATTGCGCCACCAATGACACGTTGGGTGACCGCGGCCGGGCTTTAAGGGTTACACCGATCATTCAGCCTGACCCAATTGCGTCGGTATCGATCCACCCTGTCTCGCAATCGGATGTGGCGAAATTGAGCCAATCTTTGAATCGGTTGGTGGCGGAGGATCCGACGCTCCGTTGGCATACCGAGACGGCGACGCACCAGACAATAATGTCCGGCATGGGTATGGCTCATCTGGATATTGCCGTCCAGAAAGCGCAATCCAAGTTTGGTGTTCACATGCGGACGACAACGCCCAAGGTGCCCTATCGGGAGACAATCACAAAATCGGCCGATGCCGATTACACTCACAAGAAGCAAACGGGTGGGGCTGGCCAATACGCCCGTGTAGCCCTGCGCGTAGAACCGGTAGAGGAGACACGGGGGTTTGAATTCGCCTCAGAGATCTTTGGTGGCGCTGTTTCGGCCCCGTTCGTCAGCGCGACGGAAAAGGGCTGCCGCCAAGCGCTGGAAAACGGCGTGTTGGCTGGCTTCCCGGTCGTCGGCGTGCGCACCGTTATCTATGACGGCAAGATGCACCCGGTCGATTCCAAGGAAATCGCCTTTCAGACTGCCGGACGCGAAGGTTTTAAACAGGCGGTCATGAGAGCCGGACCGGTATTGCTGGAGCCGATCTATGAAGTGACTGTCACGGTGCCGGCTGATAATATGGGCGATATTTTAGGCGACATGAACTCTCGACGGGCACGTGTTCTTGGTATGGATCAGGAAGGCAACAAAAGTGTTGTTCGTGCCGAAGTACCGCTGGCGGAGATGCAAACCTACGCCGCCGATCTACGTTCCATCACTCAGGGTCGGGGAGTGTTCAGTATGAAGTTCATGCAATATGGTCGTGTCCCCGGACATCTCCTGGACGACCTTGTAAATAAACTTCGCAAAGATCGCGAGGCTGAGGAGAACGGCGAATAATTCATCCCTTCCACAGGAACTCCTCCATCTAAAGCGAAGAGGGGTACGCTGTTATCAGCGTACCCCTCTTATCTATTAAGCTCGAATCAAATTAATCAGGGAACCTTAACCGGCAGTGTCGAGAAAGGGACATTGCCAGTCATATAGCGAGCGCTAACCCAGCCGGTCTGTCCGTCCGGCAAGAAAATCTCGATCCAGTATCCACCGACTGATTGAAATCCGGTTAATCTGACTGTTTGGCCTTGCCGCAACACCGTGATGATATTGCCGGTCATGCTAGGCGCGTCACGAACATTCAGGTAGAGCGCGCCGGTCATGGTTGCGCTGGGAACACCGGGAGTTGGCGAGGGAGCCGTCCCGGTCGTTGTTCCAGCGGGCAGCGGCGGTGTGGCTGACAGGCTGATAGCCGCGCGTCCAAATGCTTCATAATAATCCAGGCGGATGGTGGTAGTGCCGCCCGGCAGATTGACATTGGCTGAAAATCGCCCATCCGATTGATCTCGCCACTGATCAATAAGGATTTGGTTATTAACCCACAGTCGCACGCCGTCATCGGAGAAGACATCGAAGCGGTAATTACCGGCCGGGAGATTAACAGTTCTCGTCCAGCGAACGGAAAAGTTGTCAGCATTGATACTCGGTGCGGGGGACCCGGAGCCCCAGTTGAAGTTGATGGCGGCGTCGTTGCGAATCAATGCTGGCGCGCCGGTGAGATCGCGATTGTTAAAATACTCACCTCGCCAGGGATTGGTCGAGACAGAGGGTGGTGGGGTCGCAACCGGCGTCGCGCCGGTTAACGGCGTGCCACCGGGCGGTAAAGTCACGTTGACCGCTGCCCGGCCAACATTTTCATAGTACTGCACCTGTAGTGGCACCGGCCCGCCCGGTAGGTTGACATTGGCTGAAAACCGCCCATCCGATTGGTCTCGCCACTGATCGATGACAAGCTGGTTGTTCACCCACAAGCGAATACCGTCATCGCTAAATACATCGAAGCGGTAAGTTCCAGCCGGGTAATTGAGCGTACGGGTCCATCGCACTGAGAAGCCGTCAGCTGGAATACCGGGAGCAGGCGATCCGGTGCCCCAATCGAAGTTAATAGCGGCGTCGTCGCGCGTCAGCACCGGCGCACCGGAAAGATTCCGGTTGTTGAAGTACTCACCCTTCCAGAAAGTAAACGTTGAAGGGGCAGTGGTTGATATCTGGGAAAAACTGAATCGAGCCACAGCCATACCACCGGCTTCGTAATATTCGACACGGATTGTATGTCGTCCGGCGGGGAGGGAGCGATCGGCTGTCACTGTACGAACCTGACTATCTTTCCATTCGTCGATAACAAGCTGGTCATTGATCCAGACACGCATCCCATCATCCATTGTGGCCGTAAAACGATAGGTTCCGGCCGTTAGGTCGACATCTCGCGTCCAGCGGACCGAGAAATCATCATCATTGACGACCGTCGGAATCGGACTGCCACCACCCCAATCATAATCGATGGCTCCTTCGTCTCGCCGGACAACTGGTTCGCCGGAGAGATTTCTATTATTAAAATAACGGGCTCGCCACGGCGTGCCTTGTGCTTGTGCTCTCTCCGTTCCCATAGCAGTGAGAACAAAAAGGAGCATACCGATGAGGGCTATCGGGGTAGCAATTTTGGGAATTCGCTTATTGTTGATTAACACATCAACCTCCTTTCTTATGACCCGCGAACTGTCATATAACTAACCACACAGGAGACAATGTAGGCAACGAAAATGTGGCAACAAATACCTTGCTACTAAAAACAACTATACAGAGTCTAGTAGTAAGAATTCCATATACCTTTGGATATAAAATTGAATAAAAATGGGTGATATTACCGTCAATCTTATGGCGAGGAGCGGGCGAGGAGTAAATTCCGCTGTTCATCGACCAATACCTGCCAACCTGGCGGCACGATTGTTGTCGTATCATATTGGAATACAACCGCCGGTCCAGAGAAAGCGTTTCCCGCCTGTAACTGCTCGCGATGATAGAGTTTGGTTGGGGAGAAGCCAGTGCCAAACCAGACCGGTTTTAGCCCGATAAGGGCGGCGTCGGCGTTTGTATTCCCCGCTGGCTCCCGATCCAAAATCAGAGGTTCAATCGGCGCGATGGCCGTCAGGCGTATGGTCACAATTTCACTCTCGGCTTCGAGGCGCGCATATCCGTAGCGTCCATCATGGGCCTGGTGGAAGGCGGTTGTCAATTCGTCACGGCTTTGACCCGGTTCATAATTGACGGTTAGTTCATGCGACTGACCCACATAGCGCATATCCAACCCGTATTGAAGCAACAAATCGGACAGAGAAAAGTCTTCTGCCGTCATTTCAATTATTGCCTGATCACGTATTGCGTCGAAAAGACTATCAAGTCGTTCAGGGGTCAATTGGTCAGAGGTCGGTAACATAACCGTTTGCGAATAATCACGAGTCGGAGCGGCCGCCAACATCCCCAACGCCGATAGAACGCCCGGCACGGTTGGGATGAGTACGCGAGGGATTTGCAATTGTTCGGCCAATTCACAAGCGTGTAATGGCCCCCCGCCGCCGAAGGCGACGAGCGTGAATCGACGCGGATCATGACCGCGTTCAACCGAAATTCGCCGGATAGCCCGCTCCATGTTGGCGTTTGCAACGCGAATGACAGCCCAGGCGGCGGCTGCCGGTGATGGTGCGTTGATCTGCTCCGCCAGCGTCGTCAGAGCCCGCACGGCCGGTTCCAGGTGCAGGGTCATTTGACCGCCGAGAAAATGCTCAACATCTAACCGTCCGAGAACCAGGTTTGCATCGCTGACGGTTGCTTGGCCGGGTGCGAAATGCCGATCCATTTCGTGCCGCCAGGCATCGAAATCCGACCGGTAGCAGGCTGGTCCAGGTTTGGCCCCCGCGCTTTGCGGCCCGGCATGTAAGCCCCCGCCCGCGTCTACATGTCCCAAGCTACCTCCGCCCGCGCCAACCGTATGGATGTCGATGATCGGGACACGTAAGGGTAATCCGGAGATTTCGCCATCTGTAGTCACCGGTTCCCGCCCCGGACACAGAGCGACATCCGTGCTGGTCCCGCCCATGTCAAAGGTGATGATTTGGTCAAATCCTCCATCTTCATATCCGGCTGTGGCGGCGATATAACGTGCCCCAACTACTCCTCCAGCCGGTCCGGATAATACAGTCCGAACGGCCTGGCGACTGGCTGTTTCGACGCTGATGACGCCGCCGTTACTTTGCATGATAGTCAGATGCCGGGGGGCTAGTGAATCGGCTAATTTCGATAGGTAGCGGCTCATAAGCGGCGCGACATAGGCATTAATAACCGTTGCGGCCGTGCGTTCGAATTCGCGGTATTCCGGCAATATATCCGACGAAAGAGAGACATGAGGTGGATTAAGGGCGGATTGAAATCGGTGGTTGATCGCGGCCGCGATTTGCCGCTCGTGTTGGGGGTGAAGAAATGAGAATAGCAGGCAAACGGCGATGGACTCGACGTTTTCTCCGGCTAACATATCCAATAGACGAGCCAGTTCATCCGGATCGATAGGTTTTACAATCTCGCCATTTGCATTTATCCGCTCGTTGAGGCCAAATCGCCGGTCGCCGGGTACGAGAGCGGGAGGCTTATGAGGGACAAGCGCATATAAATCGGGACGATTTTGCCGGCCAATCGCCAGGACGTCAGTAAAACCGGCGGTTGTGATCAGTGCGGTCCGCACACCACGGCGTTCAAGCAAGGCGTTGGTTGCCACGGTACTGCCGTGAATGATTGTTCCAACCGGCGGTGTCGTTGAAATCCGCAAGCCTTCATTGATAGCCTGAGACGGGTCGAAAGGGGTGCTGGGCTCCTTATGTAATCGCAATCGGCTCTGCTCGTCGAGCCAAATTAGATCAGTAAAAGTTCCCCCGGTATCGATGCCGATGCGATGGCTGGTAGGCATGGTCAAAAATAAAACGGGTTCCCGGCTGAAAATCCTGTCGCCGGGAACCCGGATCAAATTAACATGGGTTGAAGATATTATTCTTCAACCATCACATTCTTGCCCGTCCATTGTAAATAGGCCAGTGTAAAGGTCGAAGATTGCCACGCGGTGGTGATGGCGGAGATGGCGGCTACGACGATCACGCCAGCGAGGATTCCCAGAACCGCCAACAGGCCCTGTAAGAAATTTGCATTCGCTTCTGCCAGCAGGGTAATAGGTACCCCGACTACCAACGCAACCGGTACCAGGATAGCTGCCCCTAAGATCAAGATGGCGATGCCGATCAGAAAGAAAGCCAATCCCAGGAGGATAATATTGCCTAAGTTGTCACGTAGGACGCGCCAGCCGTGCTTGATGCTATCGATTACACCTAGGCCGCGCAAAACGATGCCTCGAAAAGCGAATGGATAAATCAAGCTAAGCACCAGAGTAAGCAGAATAACTACGCCGAGCAAGCAACAAAACAGAATGGCTAGACCGCCAAAGCCCGCTAAAAGTCCGGACGGATCCTCGGCCCCGGATGCCCCAAAACTGAGGGTGCTCACGGCCACAGGAACCAAAAATGAAACGATAAGGATTACCATCAGGATTGTGGGAATGATAAATAAAATGATTGTCATGCCCACCAGCCGCCATACGTGTTTCCAACCATCCCGGAAGGCGCTCCCGAACGTCGGCTTGACGATGCCGGTTTCCATTTGAGCGACGGCTGCGATGAGGCCACCGCGCGCGCTCAGGCTAACCAGCCAAACAATAATGCCCACGATTAAGCCAATGCAGGCAAAGCCAACCGCCCCGGCCGTCAAAGCCGCTGCCCGTTCCGGCGTCAGCCAGTTTTCTAACATTGACATGTCACTCGAATTGAACGAAAAGTTAGAGTTCGAGAAACTTGCCCCGCTGCCGAGAGCGGCCAAAAATCCCAGAACCCACATGAATCTATTGTTCCAGGTGAGTTGCAGTCCTCGACGAATTGTGTCCATGTAATCCATTTCTAAACTCCTTGATTTGCAGTCGCAAAATTTTCCCGAGCAATCCTTAGTTGCCGAAGGATATGGTAGAAGTCGCCTTTCCCCAATCAGGTCAATCTCGCACTGCCATTAATATTGCACTAATCTCTATACGCACGCCATGAATTCGAGTTTCACGACTATAAGTTGGAAATCTTTATTCCCATTCGATTGTTCCCGGTGGTTTTGATGTAACGTCATAGACAACTCGATTGATGCCCGGTACTTCATTGACAATTCGGCGGCTGGCCGAGGCCAACAAATCATAGGGCAGACGGGCCCAATCGGCCGTCATGAAATCTTCTGTGGTCACGGCACGGAGGGCGATTACCTCTTGGTAGGTCCGTCCGTCTCCCATAACACCAACGCTCTTGACTGGCAGCAGTATAGCAAATGCTTGCTGCGTACCTTCGCGCAAATAATCTGAACGTTTAAGTTCCTCGATAAATATAGCGTCGGCCGCCCGCAACCGCTCTAATCGCGACCAGGTGATCGGGCCCAGACAGCGTACGGCCAGGCCCGGTCCGGGAAATGGTTGCCGCCAAATGATGCTGTCCGGCAGCCCAAGAGCGGTTCCTAGTTTACGGACCTCGTCCTTTAACAACGTGCGCAAGGGCTCTATTAACTCAAACTGCATATCATCCGGCAAACCACCGACATTGTGGTGGGTCTTGATCACCTGCGCCTCGTCACGGCCTTTGCCCGCGCTTTCAATAACGTCTGGATAAATCGTACCTTGAGCCAGAAAGTCGATTTGGCCCAGACGCCGCGCCTCTCTTTCGAAAATGCGAATGAACTTCTCACCAATAATGCGTCGCTTCTGCTCCGGGTCGACAACCCCGTTCAGCGCGTCGAGGTACTCCTCAACGGCGTTGACCGCTACCAGCCTGATGCCTTGTTCCTGTTGAAAAGTCTGCACCACTTTCACTGCTTCCCCCTGGCGCAAAAGTCCGGTATCAACGAAGATGCAGGTTAGTTGATCGTCGACGGCACGGTGGATAAGCGCCGCGGTCACAGCGGAATCGACGCCGCCGCTTAACCCGAGTACCACCTGCCCGTCGCCTACCTGGGTGCGAATTGCCTCGGTTTGTTCCTCGATGAAGTTAGCCGGTGTCCAATCGGGGCGGCAGCCACAAATGCGGTGGACAAAATTGCTAAGCAATAATCGTCCTTGCGGGGTGTGGGCGACTTCAGGGTGGAACTGTACAGCGTAATAGCCACGTTCAAGGTCGGCCGCGGCGGCGAAAGGTGAATGATCAGTATGGGCCAACGGCCGGAAGCCCGGCGGTAACCCTTCAACCTTGTCGCCGTGACTCATCCAAACTTGTTGGAGCGAGATCGCCTGGGCCAACTCGTGGTTGCCGGGTGTATTCCAACCGAAGAAGAGGGGATTTTCGGCCTCGTCCACGGAGAGCAAGGCGGGACCATATTCACGTTTGCGGCTGCCGGCAACTTGCCCCCCTAATCTGTGGGCCAGCAGTTGCATTCCGTAGCATATGCCCAATACCGGTTTGTTGGATGCGATCAGATAATCCGGAAGGATAGGTGCACCGGTGTCATAGACGCTGTTCGGCCCCCCGCTAAGGATAAAACCCTTGGGCTCTACGGCTAAAACTTCAGCAGCAGAGGTGCGCCAGGAAAACAATTCACAGTAGACATTGGCCTCTCGCACCCGGCGGGCAATGAGTTGCGAATATTGCGACCCGTAATCTAGAACGACAATAGTATCGTGCTTCATAGGACTAATATTTGCTTTACTGGTTATTCAGCGAGGATGATTTGACCATCGCTCATATCGACAATGGTTACTAGTGATTCGATGGGAACGCCTAAGGGAGTCAGAATGTCGCGGCCCCCTTCGAAGATTTTCTCGACAACGGTGGCAATGCCGACGAGAGTCGCCCCGGACGCTTGCACAATGCGCGCCAGGGCTTCAATTGTCCGACCGGTGGCTAGAAAATCATCCACGATCAAGACTTGATCTCTCGGTGTTAGAAATTCCGGTGAAACCATAAGCAGCACCTGTTCCCCTTTAGTGTGGCTGGGTGCGGATTCAACAAACACAGGCTCCCGCATGGTGATGGGCTTTCGCTTGCGCGCATAGACAACCGGTACATTGCCCAGGGCCTTTCCGGCCATGACAGCCGGAATGATGCCGCTTACCTCGGCGGTCAGGATGCGCGTCGGTTTCGTCGCCTTAAATCGACGTGCTATTTCTGCTCCAGCCATTTCAATCAGAAGCGGGTCGATTTGATGGTTAAGAAAACTGTCTATCTTCAGAATGCCGTGACCCAGATTTTCGCCTTCGCTAAGAATACGCTCGGTAAGTTCTCTCATAGGGTTTGGGTTTTGAATGTGAACACTTTTAGATACGGTCTCGCGGACTAAATTTACAGCCCGGTTCTGATATAATTATTGCCTAGTGAACCGGGCTAGGCCACCCTTAACAGAATTTAAGGTCTATTTGAGAATTTCTTCACAATGTCTTGACCCTGAACCTGGGGACACATATAATATGGTTATAGTTCGTTCAAAAAAATTTGAAAGTTGTGAACGAGGGAAAACGAATGGATATTTCACTAACGCAAGAAGGAGTTGACGCCGTCGAAGAAATCCTTCTGGCATCGATCGATAGCGAAGTCGATCTGCTAAATGAAGCCAGCAGGCATATTTTGCATTCCGGTGGCAAGCGCGTACGCCCTCAAGTGGCCTTGTTGTCTTATCTGGCTGCCGGTGGGAACGATCAATTAGAAGCTGCACAGATGGCCGCCGCCGTCGAAATGGTGCACACGGCGACCCTTGTTCACGATGACATCAATGACCATAGCCTTGTGCGTCGGGGTCGACCCTCCGTCCATGCCCGGTGGGGGCGGACGTTCGCCTTGCTTGCCGGAGATTATTTGTTCACCAAGGTCTATCAACTCATGGCCCCGTATGGGACGCCCTACAATAGCATCATGGCCACTGCTTGTTCAGAATTGGTCGAGGGCGAAACCATGCAGGCTGCCGCCGCCAAATCCGGCAATATCGACCGTGAAACCTACAAACGGATCGTCAGCCTGAAGACCGCCAGCTTGTTTGAAGCCGCGGCCCGGATGGGGGGCTTGATGGGTGGCGCAGAAGATCGAGTTGTTGAAGGGCTGGCTGAGTACGCCTACAATTTGGGTATTGCTTTCCAGGTTATCGACGATATTCTCGATATCATCGGTGATCCGGAAACGCTTGGCAAGCCGGTCGGGGCCGATGTTGCTCAGGGACGTGGCGCATTCGCAACCGAGAATGGCCATACGATCCTGTCTCTTCAGGGTGGAGGCGAGGCTGTGGCCGAACCCGTAGCGACCCTTGATGAGACGGACCCGATCCAGATGATGATGTCCAAACTCCGCAATTCCGGCGCCATTGAATTGGCCCGTCTGCAAGCTCGCGAGGTGGCTGAGCGAGCGCGGAACGCACTGTCGATCGTTCCGCCGTCCCCCGCACGAGATGGCCTGGAAGATCTGATCGACCTGGTGTTGGATCGAGATCGCTAACCTTTGAGAGCAGTTAATAAGGATTACTACAAGTTCGGACTAAAGGTAGTTCGGACTTTTGCTTTCTAGTCTGTATTTCCGAGAGTCTTTACTCGGTGCCTTTACTGGGTGAATAGATAAGCAGAAATTGATTTGGTCCTATCGAAAGCGACAATTAATTGCCTTAACCTGGTGAAGGACAAAAAACCCTGAAATTTGAGCTCTTATGAAGTTTGGCCGTCTGCTTGCCGTGCCAGGCGTTTGATGTGGGCTAGAATAGCTGCGATGCCGGTTAAGCGTTGGCCTGAAAGTACCTGTTGTAACCCCATCTGGAGATAGAACTCTGTCGGGACCTCCATCAACTCATTCAGCGTTGTATCATCCAATCCTTGTTGAAGAATCGCGGCAAACCCGCGAACAGTTGGCGCTTCCGGGGGGACATCCAGATAGAATTTGAACCGACCGTCCTCCTTTCGCTGCGCATAGACGAATACACTGGTCATGCACTCATGAACCTCTTCCATCACCTCGCGCCGGCCCATAAGCCAGTCAGGCAGTGGTGGGAGCGAGTCCGATAATTCAAGAAGATACTCCAGTTTTTCCTGACCCTGGATCAGCTGAAAATCTTCTACGATTTCATTCAGACGAGGCGGTAAATTGTTCATATCACCTTTTGTAAACCGTTATATCGTCAGAGGCAATTATTCTCATTGGATATCTGACTATTCACCCTCATCCACTGCGGTTGGCTCCAGTTCTTCTTCCGGCATAGACTCATCATCGAGAACCGCACCGCTCTCTTCCTCTCCAGGAACTTCCTCAAAGATATCCATCCGCTCTACCGGGCCAAACAGGGACGGGAATCGCAGAACGCGATTGTTGCCGGAATCGGCGACCCAAACATTGTTCTCGCCGTCGACGGTGATGCCGTTAGGTAAGGCCAGGCTATTCGTATCCGTTCCATACTGGCCGAACCGTGCCAGATAGGCGCCGCTCGGGCTGAAAATCAATACTCGATAGCCTTCGGGATCGGTCACATAAACGCGACCTTCATTATCGGTCGCTAGATAAGGCTTGTTGTTGATAGATTGCCCATACCAGGCTTCGACGCGCCATTCACCAGTGGCGAACAGTTCGGGCGACAGCTGTTGGACGCGCCCGTTCCAGGTGTCGGCCACATAGACGGTCCCGTCCGGACCGACGGCCAAACCGACCGGTTCGTTGAATTGGCCTAACTGGTTACCGAACGATCCGATCTGACTCAAGAAGTTGCCGTCGCTGTCCAACAACTGCAACCGGTGGTTGCCGGTATCCGTCACCAACAGGCGGCCGCTATCAAGCATAACGATATCGCGCGGGCCAAAGAAGAGTCCCAGACCGCCATCAGGATCATCGCCCGATGGCGAGCCGCTGATGCCGAACGCACCGACGTACGCTCCATCGGTTGTGAATTTTTGTATGCGATGATTCCAGGTATCGGTCACATAGACAAAGTCGTCATCAACAGCCAGACTCCAGGGCTCATTAAATTGGCCCGCCTCGGCTCCGAAACTGCCCCATTGGCGCAGGAAGCCACCCTCGGCATCAAATACTTGAATCCGATGATTCCCGGAATCGGCTACATAAATCGTCCCGTCCGGAGCAACGGCCATATTACGCGGAGAGGTTAATTCACCGGTCCCCGTCCCAGCGACACCGAACTCATTTATGGTCAAACTTGGGGAGGTGAGTAGGGCACTGCTCTCGTAGGGATCGACCAGTGGAGCGGCGCTGACTGCCCCCACGCCATGATCCCACAAATCTGCCAGCACATCGTTCCTAACATAGAGCCTCAGGTCATGGCGCAAGGGCCATTCTCCGGTGGTGTATGTGCCGCCGAACACCTCCCCATACTTTGTGTAATCCCGGTGGAAGAAAATATTCCATAGCGCCTGGCGAACATCAGGATTACCTAACCCGCGGCGAACCTCGTCTTGGGGATTGCCGAACAGGGCGTTCCAGGAAAAGCGGCGATAATCTTCCATGGGCCACCACAGAAAGGTGTAATCATGCTTAGTGTAATTGTTGCTCAGGAATGGATCGACGTTTTCCCAATTCTTGCGGCCGACGATGACAATTGGTGACTCGTTCAAACTTTGAGAGGCGTTGTCACCGAAGAACACTCGATTGGGATATTCGCGTAGATACCAAGTATAAGGCCATGAAACATCGCTGTCATAAGCTACCCGGATGCTTTTGTCACCGTGCAGCCGCATCGATAGTTCTTCCAGTTGGTCGAGCACCACGCTTTTCGTGGCCGGCGCGCCATGAGCGTAGACCAGAAACTCGTTGGTGTAGTCATAATTCACATAGTTGGCCATGTAGCTGAAACGAATCGTCAGCAAAGATAGCAAGCCGAAGATAGCCAGGGTGACCACGACCGAACGCATTTGCGAACTTAAAGAACTGTAATAGCGACGCCAGATGTAGGCCAGCACTCCGGCCACTAGCAACCCGCCCAGGAACCGGCCGGTGGCTTCCAGGTTGGCTGATAGCTGGTTGCCCAATTGAATCCTGCCCAACAACAGGGGTCCCAGGGCAACGATACCCACAACCATTAAGAGCATTGTCAGGCCAATCGCCAACAATGTTCGTCGCGACCATAAATCGGTCGGCGAAACCGTGGCCACTTTTTGGCCGAGATACCACCCGGCCAGCAAGGCCATCGGGATCACAAAATGGGAACTTAACCACGGCATCTTCTCCCCAGCGATGCTGTAAGCCATCCAGGTCAACAATGTCCACCAAATGAGCGACGGCACAAAGCCGACAAACGCCGGCAGGTCCACCAGTTGGCGAAGCCCGCGCTCCAGTCCCATTTGGTCGGCGATTTGCCGGCGGCGGATTACAAACCAGTAAGCCGTGCCGACAGCCAGAAGGACGGCAGCCGCCAGTAAGCCCGGGATGATGCTTTGTTCTAGCGGATCGATCTGATTTCGATTGAAGAGCCAATTGCCCAAAGCAAAAGCCAGCAACGACGCCAGGATGAGCATCACCCAATACCACACTACACCACTGATTCGTCGTTGCTTGGTCCAAAGGACCATCCCGGCCCACATGAACAGGATCGGGAGAAACTCATAGAAGGTCGTGACAAACAGGTAATAATGGAGCGGCTGGTTGCCGCGTTGGACGCCATGCTGTTCTAGCCAGTAGCCTAGGGAGCCAATCATGCCCGTGCGCCAGCCGGCCGGATTGGTAAAGACCGACGTAAATAGAATCAGGAAGATACCGTGGAAGATAAGCGCCGCGATAATCCAGCGACGCTTATCCCACCATAGGCCGACCGCAATGGCCACAACGAGCGAGATCAGCAAGAATATCCCCGACTTCATCACGCCTGATTGCAGGTAAGCCGTAATACATTCCATATTGGTGGAACGGGCCAGGAGTAACTGAGCCGCGCTCATGGTTTCCTGGCCGGCCAGCATACAGGTATTGACTGTGTAATCCTGCGGGTTCCAACCGGCGATACGGACCAGCATCGGCGAAGCCATCGGCAAGATAAGCGTTACATACAAGATGATAAGTCCGAACTCGGGATACTTGTCGATGTGGGGGCGCATCCCGCGCGCCAGGAGGAAAAGTCCCAGACTAAAGATGCCGATCCCGGCGATTTCGATCCACCGGGTCAACGTATCAAGCAAGGTACCGCTGCCCGGTTGTTCAATGGCCGCGGTTGATTCAGGCGCATCAGGGTCGACTGCAAAGCCTTCGGTTGTGGCCGTAGGCGTTGTACTGATAAATTCTTCGGATATTAGCGTGTGAGCGCCAAAGCCTACACCGACCAATATGACCCCGATGAGCGTAAGCAGGATCGCGCCGCGAAGACGCGGTAATAAATCGCTGATCCAATCCGATCCGGCTATCAAGAACAGCAGGCGAACCACCAGAAAACTGCCGAAAATGGCCACGTAGATGAAGGCAGCTTCCATGGTGGCAAACATCAGAACCAGTCCCACAACAAACCACCACATGTAACGATTGCGTGGCTCGCGGATGTAATACCACGTCGCGATGAAGACGATAAGGGCAAAGGTAATGAGATAGATATCGTGGCGAATGTAACGCGAGTAGTAACTGATATAAGGCGAAATCAATAACAAGAAACTAGTAAACAAGGCCCCGCGCCGCCCAAGCCAGTCGCGCAGAAAATAAGGCATAATGATCAACAGCACCCCAAGCAGGGCCACCGGGATACGCGATGAGAGATCGTTGTCGCCAAAAAGCCAGTAGGAGATGGCCGTGGCGTGAAACAACGATGGCCCGTGCATCAGGGGCGAATGGGAATAGCCATCACCGCGGTAATATTGGTAGGAAAACTGGGTGTGGAGGCTTTCATCGTGACTGACGACCCGGTCGCCCAGCCCATAGAATCGAGTGATGATAGCGATAAAGACGAAGGCTAAATAGATGGCTTTTTCCAGGTCTAACTGGATGGCCGCGATAAGCGGCCGCGACAAAAAATCGGTTGTGGTGCTGCGGCTTTCAGGGGTTACGCTGGTGATCTCTGTCATAGTCAGTTACAAAAGTTTCAAGTTATTTGATCAAGGTGTTGAGTGAGCGATTGGTGTCGAACTCGGTAGGGGGCTGAGAGTACCGCGCGATGTCAGTTGATGATCCATCAGGCCCATACTTGTTGACGTACCAATCGGGAGGGTGTTCCCGGAAGAACTTGCGTCAATGGTCTGTACCGGATTAGCCTCAGGGTTGTGGAAATCACTTTCATACCCGGAGGAAACTGGGCTGGATAGTGCAGCGATGGTAGCCGTCGGCAACCGGGTTGTTGTCGGAGTCAACGTCGGCGAGCTGATTGTAGCGATGAAAGCCGGCGAATATGGGCCTTGAAACGGACTATAACCCGTTAACTGAAACAACAGTCCGAGGGCCAATAAAAACGAAATGAGGGTAACAGGAGCGAGTTGGCCTAATATTCGCACTGCCGGCGAAAGACGTTTCCGAGGAAAGTCAGGTCGTATGGTTGCCAAGCGGGCTGGCGTTGGTTGAGTGGTCACCTGGACAGTTTGGCGAATGAGCGCCTCGATTTTTCGCTCGCGCGCCAGCGCTTGCCGGCAATCCGTGCAACTTCTGGTATGTTGTTCGACCTGAAATCGCTCCTCTGGCGATAGTAATCCCAATACATAGTCGGGTATTTGTTGCTGTTGATGAAGAGAGTCCATTGGATTCATTTCTATGCAATATACACGCATAATTCAAGCCCGGCGCAATAGGTTCCAGTCACGATATTACTCCAACAGTCCATCAAGGTGGTCTCGCAGAGCTTTGTGAGCCAGTCGCATGCGCGACTCGGCCGTCTTGGGCGGAATGTCCAATATCTGGCCGATCTCGGCATACGGCAATCCGGCATAATAACGCAGGATGGCTACCTCGCGTAATTTTGTAGACAACTTGCCAAGTGCATTCCATATTAGCCGCTGCTGCTCACTCACTATGATGCGCTCATCGGGAAGTGGCGCATTGGGGTCTTTAACCTCGCGATAGTCAAGTTGTTGCAGGGAGATCGAGGGCAGCCACTTCCGGCGGCGTTTGTTACGGCTCCGGCTTACGGTAATGCGGTACAGCCAGGTCTTGAACGACGCCTTGCGCGGATCAAAATGATCTAACCGCCGGAAAGCGTATTCGAAGCTGTCCTGAAGCACTTCTTCGGCATCTTGTTGATCCTGCAGAAGGCTATAGGCCAGCCGGAATACCATCCCATTAAAGTGATTGTAAAGCTCCATATAGCCGGCTTCATCACCTGCCAGACAGCGAGCGATCAGACGACTCGCCTCAACATCGGTTGATGGCACTGGAACGGCTGGCTCAGGCCAGGTCAGGACGTGTTGCTCGTTCATTAATGGCACGACCGTTAAGGAGCAGGGGCCAGGTCGGATCGGAACCAAACGATGACCCGATCATGATTTAAAGGCATAGTGGATTCGCGCAACAACCATGAGTGGATTACCTCCGCAAGAGGCGGAAGTGCGGATGGGGGAAAGGCTTCTTGCCGAAGACCGAAATCCGCGCCGAAATAGTCATTCGGTAGTTGGAGTTCCGTATCCATTGGCGTGATAACCACGTCATATTGCGCGTTTAAGGGTAACACAAGGCCCGACTCGTACTGGCTGAAATCGCGCAAGTACCAATGCAAAACGGGCGAGTCTGTCTGGTTGAATATAGTCAGATCATGCTCAGAATTGACCGACAGGCGAGATACGTTGCGAATGAGATCGATCATGACGCTGACTTCGTCATTTGTGCCGGAAGCGATCCAGCTCTCGCGAGGATTATTGGCTGCATACAGGTTCAGATGCCAGCCGGTTCCCCACTGGAAGAACAATAACACCAGGACGAGACCGATGAATATTCCCTGGCGAGCAGAACGGTTTTCCCAGGCCATGATGATAAGGACAGCAATCCCGGCCAGGAGAAACGCCATGGTCGCCAGACCCAACATTGACAGTTCGCCCCCGGACCAGACGCCTAAACGGGTGAAACGGCCGACGCTCACCAGTAGCACCATTCCTAGGAGGATTAACCCCCCGGCTACGGTCCATGTCGAACGCGAAGACACATCCTCGGCGGATAGAATGCTATCCGCCAACATGCCAATCAAGAGATAACCGGGAAGAAGAGCGATCAGGACATTTTCAGGGTAGCCGGTTTGAAAGAGCACCAACAAGAGAGTTGTACCGATCGCCGTCGTTGCCCAGAGGGCAGGCGAAGTGCCCTCCCGGCCACGGTAAATGGCCCAGACCAGAGCGGGAATGCCCAGGATCACAAACAACGGCTCGTAGCGCAAGAGAGCCAAAAATGGCGCCAGAACCATGAGGAACCCTTCCCCGGAAGCTGCCGGTGTTCCAAATTGCGCAAGCCATTGGGGTAGTAACTGGATTGCGGAGCCCAGACCGGCCGGATAAAGCAGGAATGAAGTGCTGAAGAGAATGAATGTGATAGTGGCGGCGCTCAGAGTTTCGCGCCAGGAGGCTCGCCACGTGATTTGCCGGTGGTCGTTGCCGTCCATATTCAGGCCACCTGAAACCAACGAGCCGAGCGAG
The DNA here is from genome assembly GCA_046485205.1 of Chloroflexota bacterium. Taxonomy (GTDB): domain Bacteria; phylum Chloroflexota; class Anaerolineae; order Promineifilales; family Promineifilaceae; genus Promineifilum. Next base: position 18,905 of record JAWOHK010000114.1, read on the forward strand.
AAGGCAGCCAGCCCACTATAAAATAAAGGTGAAGCGGATAGGCCTAGCCCCAACGCTATGCCTGACACATATGTCCACAATCGATTGCCACTGCCCATCCGGATGGCGGCGGTAACGAGCAGAACAAAGGCGAATAATGAAACCGCATCTCCCCCGGCTGTGCGGGACGTAAAAATAAGAAGGGGGGACACAGCCAGCAGGAAACCGGATGTCAGGATAACGATGGGCCGCGCGCGATCCCGCCAGAACCACGGGAGGGCAACCGTCAATAAGCCCAATATGGCCGCCGATAAACGGACAGTGGTGTCACTGCTGCCTCCGACCGCCATGAGCAGGTTGGTCAAAGTAAAATAGGCCGGGCTGATGATCGGAACGCTAACTGGTAGCGGCTGCAAGAACTGCCAGCTACCCAAAGCGACCTGCGCTTCTGAGGTTGACAGCGGGATTCGGGAGAGCTCAAAAAAACGTGGAACAGCGGCCAGCAAGACAATCAGGAGCATCAGGCTATCAGCGATCGTGATTTGGTCGAGTGTACTTTCGAGATGAGGCCAACGCTGCGATTTAGTGGTTACCTGCATGTCCGCCAGTTGGCTATCGCTTTGATCCAATTGCCCCTCGGCCGCCATCGGTCCGTCTTGTTCGCCATCTTGCGGTTGCTGAACTGGCGCGGTTACGAATACCTCGGCGGTTTGACTGGTGCTGGGGGTCAATTCTATTTCGTCTGTCATGCCTACTGCCTGGCGGACGGCTGCCAATGATAAATCGTAACATGGTCGTTGGCGAAGGCAACCTCCAGTCGGTCCTGCAACCGTTCCAGACCAACCGAACCATAAGTGCTCGCTTCCAAATCGCCAACAAAGATGTAATTGACGTTGAATTGATCGAGCAGAAAGCCAATAATTTCCGGGTCCCCGCTGGTGTAGATTTGCTCGACAATTGATTGCCGGCGACCGGGCTCGGGGTGATCGCTGCCCCGCCATTGCCATTGATGGCCGGGCCAGCCAATCACCGTTGGCAAGCCGGTATTGGCCGAGACTCGGGCGAATCCGCTGTACTGTCCCCCGACTGCTTCGAGGATAACCGGCGGCGGTGAATCGGATTCCATGGCCTGACCAATCAACCACATAATCGCCTCATATTCGCTCGGATTGAAATATTGCATGTAAGCCATTCCATCCAGAGTCGGCGGCCGCCGTTCGGCGCTGTCCAGCGGACCTCGATATTCAATTGAACGGGATTGAACGGCGAAGACAGGAAAAAGCAATGCCACGAAAAGAGCCATGCCGTATAGGGCAGTTGCTGTGGCGGCTGAAAAACGACGACTTGTATTACGGGCCGAAGCCCAGAGAAAATCAATCGCCACAACAGCCGCCACGCCGAACATGACCCAGGCCTGATAATAGAATTTGAATGTTGTGTTCAACCGCACACCAAAGTTGTCGCGCAGATAGACAAACTCTGGCCCCAACGTCAACAGCAGGCCGGTCAGGATGAGCAACAGCAGAAACGGTAACGACCGGGAGATGGCGATATTATTTTCTTGACCTTCAGGGATTGCTATCCGCTCTTCAACACCTGATCGCAGCGCCATGATCACGAGCACGACCAGGCCGGCCAAGAACAAAATGAGCCATGGAGAAGCCAACCGCGACCCGATGAACGACGGCAATAGGGCGAGCACGGCCGAAGCTCCCCATCCGGGCGTGATTGATCCGTCCGGCCTCGTCGCCAAGGCGAGGCCAAGATCATTCGCTAGGGTGGTAATCGTTCCAGCACCGGCAGATGTCGAGGCCAGGATCCACAGCAATAAAATCGTCAACAACAAGAGTGTGGCCAAGAAGCCCGCAGTTAACACCACCCCGGATTTCCAATGTTGGAATTGCCGTCGCGCTGCCAGAGACAGCAGAAAGATGGTGATGACCACCAGGGGCATGCCAAATATGATGAGGTACTGAATTAGTCGTGTCGGACGCATCAACATCGGCAGAAGATAGGGCGGCGCGGCTTGAGATCGAAAACCCAGATAGAAGGGCAGATAAAGTAAGATGGCCGGGATAATAAGCATTATTCCGACCAGGAATGTGCGGCTGAGGAGATCGCGCGTGGTGCCCTGGCGATACCAACCGGCCAAAAAGTATGCACCCAGGATGATAAACAAATGGATCAACACATCCCAAGTATTCAGGAAGGAAAGGCCACCTACAATAACGGCCGTGAAAAACCAAAGAGGCAGGCCGATCTCCTGAAGCAATCGTTTAGGCAGCTGTGTCCAGCTGGTTGCCGGCCATTGTTCGTCCGGTTCGCGCCTTCGTTCTGACAGATTGAACCACCAGGCCAACGCCACACCGAGGCTGAGAAATGCAAACGGCAAGGCCAGGACATGGGGGTGCAGATCGCCCAGTACAAAGCTGAAAGATGGCACCTCCACGATGGGCTCCAGACCTTCTTCCGAACGGCCGGAAAGGTGATACTCATGGATGACCCGCGAAGTACGCCACCACCACCAGTTGCTGGTGAGGTAACGCGGCGTTTCTGATTCGAGCGGCGGGCTATTGATATCACGCACGTCGAGCCACTGCCAGAAAGTGGCCGATCCCACATTGTTGGCATGCAGCAGTTCCAGACCGATCTGCATATTTCCGGCCAACGGCAAGGCGGCAGCGGCCACCATTCCCCACACCATAGCCTGTCGCTTGCGACCGGATGAGGCGATGAGATTGTAGGCCAGACCATAGGCGCCTGTGGCCGTCCCGGCCACGAGCCACGCGACGGCCAGGTTGAAGGCCATAGCCTCCGGAACGACGGCCAGCCGGGCCAGAAGCGAGGTCATGACGTAGCCGAAATAGTAATAACTGATCGCATAACCCGAAAGCCAAGGATCGAGAGGTGGGAAAGTAGGGCTTCGGGCGATGCTATTGAGAAAAGCGAACTCCATCGGCTTTTCCGTGGCCGTGATTGAAGGATTTTGAGCCCTAACCCAGACCCATAGGAAAAAAACAGCGGCGAAGACGAGCTCGGTTACGAGGATTGTTCGGCGATTATCACGCGCCCACTGTGTGATCGGCGGGCTATTGCCCCGGCGTTGGTATGCCAGGTAGGATAGCCCGGCCACGATGGCAATGGCCAGGAAGATGCCGCCGCTGTTGTTTGCGGCAAATCCCAAACTGCCCGATAACCAGAAGAAATAACTGACCAGGAGCAACCCGGCCATTTTTAAGAAAGCATAACCACGATCCGGTAATCGATGGAGCAAGGTATAGATCAAGGGAAATGCGGCCACTCCCAAGACCATCAAGACAGCCCACCATCTAACGGCGGCCAGCATGTCACTGAGTGGCATTTGCACCCTCCACCCGATCCTGAACGATCACCAATGCGCCGCCGTAAAAATCTTTCACTGTATCACCCGAAAAATTCTCGCGTTGCCGTCGTTAAATATTTCCGCCAGCATCCCGGCGTTGACCATCTGGTCAAACTTGGCCAGCCCTTCCGGCCAGTAATAGGCATTCTCCAATGACCCGCTGTAAACGTACTCGACGTCATACTGATCCAGAATGTTCCGCGCCAACTCGATGTCAACAGTGTTGTAAAAGCTGTTGACATCCTCGATGCGATTGGTGACTACACTGCCCGGCACGACGGCCCGTTGCTGGCGCTGGTGCCAATCCCAGCCGATCACCGTTGGCAATCCTGTGTACATGGCAATGCGCCCGGCAATCGAGCGGTAGGGGTTGCTGCCGTGGGCTTCCATGATCACCGGCGAGCCCTGAACATTGCGTTGCAACCATTGAATGGCAGCATGGTCTTCAACCAGCCTAATAAGGCGGCTCTGGCCGGCGTAATCCGTGTCGCCATATTCCACATAAGGCATGAAGGCCGCACCGTCGAGGGTATTGGGCGCGTCTTTATTCATGCGGATATTCCATTTGGCCGGGGTAGCCAGTAGCGGATAAAGAAAGGCGGCAAGTACCAGAACAGCCAATACTCCTTGCCAGACGGACTTTAACCTGTTTGTCTGGCGAATGGCCGGCCAGGCCCAAACAGCGGCCACGCCGGAGGCAATGCTCAGCATCAGCCAGACCTGTAAATAGAACTTGAACACCGTATTCATCCGGCCGATATCCCCATCGAGGACGATAATTTCCACCATCAGTGTCAACCCCAACGCGGCAGACATAAGGATAAGCACAATTCGCCGGGCAGTATCCAACCCGGGTCGCAAGGCCAGAAGACCGGTGGCGGCAGTGAGCGGCAAGACTATCGGTGCGACCCAATAACCGCGCCAGAGTAAAACTATATTCAGAACAACGAACGTCCCCAACGCCAGAATCAGCAAGCCACCGAGGGGTTCCAGCGAGCGCTTGCCTTCTTCAGTCCACGTGGCGGCCCACTCGCGGAATTCGCGAATCACGTGAGTGACGATGAAGAAGAGAAACAACCCGTGCACGAGCAGGTAGTTCCAGGCGGAAGTATAAGATCCCGGCCACAGGGAAACAGAGGCATAAGCTTGACCGTAGTTATCGCTGTAGGGCCAAAAGGCGAGCGATGAAGCTCCGAAAAGCAGGGCGATCAGGAAGAGACTTTTTCCGGCTGTGCGCAGGTCGAAGCCATCGTCAGTGCGGATCACATAATAGACGATCGCCAGTGCGGCCAGAAGCATGTAGGTCGGCCAATCCCAGGTGTTTGTTGCTCGTAAAGAGCCGATTGCGATGGCTCCGATGGCACCAATTAGAATGATTTCCGGATTGGATGGGCGCCGGACACGTGTTTGACCCGCTGCCAGAGCCAGGCTGACGGCCCAACCTAACGCCAGCAAAGTAATGGGAAAACTGATCATGTGGGCATGGAGATCGCCGTACAGAAAAGTGAAGAAGGGGAATTCGGTGATGGGCTGCACTTCTCCCGGCTCGGCATTGATGGCCCGCGAGGCGGTCCAGAACCAATCGCCGGGGTAAATCGGCGCGGGTTGACCCCCTAGCACCTTGACGCCACCATCCAGCGTACGAGCCAGGCGACCGACGACCGGGATTTCTTCCAGTGCAGGCGTGCCCGCCTGGTACCACGCATGACTGATAACACCCGTCTGAGCCAGGTTGCCCAACAGCAAGGCCAGGGCCACGGCGATGAAACCGGCTACGGCGGCCCGGCTGCGGATTTCTTCTCCCAATTGCCGCAGGAAGGACGAAGCAACCATGGATTCCAGCTTCACACCGGTTTGCCGCTGCCTTGCTTTGACCAGATTATAGGCCAGACTGAACACGGCCAGACCCGTCATGCTGTACAACATCGGCAGAATCAGGTTATAGGCGATGGCCGGCATCACTCCCAGCAGTTTGGTCAGCGCACCGACAAAGACAAAGCCGTAGTAATAATAGTTGATGTATCCGCCGGCGTGCCAGGGATCATAGGGCGGGAAGCTTGTTGACTTGAGCACGGCCGTGAAATACGATAGGTCCATGGGTTTTTCGCCACCCCAGATGACATCCCAGACATCCGGGTTACCCAGGCGAATCCCAACCATGATCAGGAATAAACCCAACCCCAGTAATTCGACCAATGTAATATAACCGATGTTCCGGCGCAGGAAGGCGAATATTTCAAGCCGGCGACGGATCAGGATGACCGCGCTCACGGCCGCGATACCGAGTAAGACGAAGACGATCGTGCTGCGAGTATGCGGCATGATACTCAGACTCGCCAGTAGCCAGGGGAAATAGGATAGCAGCAACAAGCCTAGTATCCGGGACAGTGCATAGCCCCGATCTGGCAGCCCGCCCAGCGTGACGAACGCGATGGGGAAGGCCACCCAGCCAAGAAGCACCACCGCAACGATCCAGATCGCCGCGGCCAGCCAGGGATTGCGCGCTAAAGGTCCATCGATGTCGAAAACTTCGCTAAAGGTGCCGCCGGATCGCTGGGCCGCCTGTTCCTCGGCCGACAACATCATGCCCCCTTTGGCGATCGTGGCTTGCAATGGATTCATGAAGGTGGCATCTCGAAGATCAACGCTCTCGAAAATACGTCGTGTATTTTCCGGGCTGTAGCGATCTGTCTTGGCAAAAATCCACACCGGAGGATGATCGTAGATGCTGAAAGCTTCTTCCGCGGCCAGGTCGCCCGGCGGCGGCCAACCCACGTTTGGCGGTTCGCCCCAGCTTATCTGGCCGGTTGTATCACTGATATATAACGGCCCGAGGCGCATATTGCCGTGGAATTGGGCCACCAGATCGAAGCCCAATTCGCCGCTGAAAAGGGATTCATAATAGCGGATCATCAACGGGAAGGTATAAGGTAGGCGGGGCAGATGCCACATGGCCCGCTGGCTGCTGATGGGAATGAAATCCGCCTCGTCGAGCCAGGCGATGATCTCCTCCCGCTTTTCCGGGTTATCAGGGTGAACGACCGGGCGCTGGCCGCCCGTCACTTCCGTGTAGTAGGCCCCGTAAGCGCTGCGGTTGTCGATGCCCACCGGAAGAAGATCGTCCCAAACCTCATTGACCAGCAAACTCGTGCCGGCGTGAATGGGGTCTCCTGGCCCGCCCTCAACTGTCAGACGCAATGGTAAGTCAGCTCCAACGGTTGCCGGGGATAGTTCGACCACCACTGCCTGTCGATCGCCGTTGAGTTGCAAGTTTTTTTCCACCACAGGGCCTTGACCTAATTGGACGCGTAGGGAATGATTTCCAACTTCATTTATATTATCTCCGGCATCACTGAGATAATTAAAACGAACACCCCTGATGGTTCCATCTTCTGGTAACTGAAAATCCAAATAAAGCGGCACGCCGAGATGCTCGAATAACATACCTTTCAGCGGCAGGTTCATCTCGCGGGACTGCCCGTCAAATGTGTCATACAGAAGCGTGGCCCCGCTGGGCACGTTATCGAATATCCAGGCCGAGGCGGCGATGCGGGTCATCGGCTCGCGATAAATCTGAGTGAAAACAATCGCCCACAGGAAACTGGGTATAACGACCAATGCCGCCAAGCCGATGACAGCGGCTTGGGCGTTGCCGCGCCGGGCTGCGGTATCCCGCTGTCGGGCCCGCTGCCAGAGATAGACCAGTCCCCAACCAGCCAGGATAAACAGGGCCGGATAAATGGGCAGAAAATAGCGGATCGACTTGACCCAACGCGTGCCGATGAACAGGAAATAAAGCAGGGTCCAGGACACAGGAATGGCGTGAACCATCCATTCCGGATATTCCCCCCAACGCGCCGTCCGGTCGAGCATGCGCCATAAAGCCCAAAACACCGCGAACCAGGCAAACAAGCCCGCGGTGAGGCCCATGCCGTATAGCACCATGTTGGTCAGGGGAAACAGGATCGCTGGCCGGTCGGTCCACTGCAAGGCGGGCGGCGCCGCCGCTTCCGGGGACTGTTGGCCGCTGATGGCGGACATATTGGAGAGAAATTGCGGGTTCAATCCGATGACTGATTTTAGGGCCACTATGAACGCCGGCGCTTCTTGCCCGGTCTCGATAATAGATTGCTGCCTGACCATTTCCGCGTCGGTGAATGCATAAGGCTGAGCTAGACGGAAGGTTAGCATAGTCAGGATTCCGGCCAGCGCGATACTGATGACGACGCGCTTCAAGTCATCGGCGGACCAGGATCGCTGGAGGGTCCGCCAGGTGTGGCCGCGACGAGCCAGCCAGATGACCGCGCTGATATTGATGACGACAGCCAGCGGAGCAATATTCACCCGCGAAGCCGCGGCTAGTCCCAATGCAATGCCGAATAAACCCCACCAGCGCAATCGCCAGCGCGGTTCGTCATCACCCAGCGACGCCGCCCGGACCGCCGCATAAAGTGCCACAGTCGTGAAGGCGGCCGCCCAGTTGTCCATGGTGAAAAAGTGGGATTGCTGGATAGGCATAACTGCCAGGGCCAGCAATAGTGCCGCTAACAACCCGGCCCAGATATTATAGAGGCGGCGGCCGATGAGAAAGGTGAATAAAACCGAAACCAAATCGACCAGCCCCGATAAAAACCGGCCGACGAACTGAATTCCATCGTAAGCCGTGAAACGATAACCGCACAATGCCGGTGGCTCTCCGGCCATGTCGGTCACAAATTCGCATAAACCGGTCAGCCATTCAGCCGAATAGCGGGTGACCGTCATCGGAAAGTTACCGTAAACGTAGAAACTTTCACCTATATTGTAAGGGTTCAGCGTCGAGCGCGAAGTGCGCAAGTAATCCAGTGGACTGTCTACCCCACTCAACTGGCTGCTAACAATGGTCAAAAAGCGCTCATCCGGATGCAGATGACTTCCACTATCCCAATTCAGACCCACAAAACGAAAATAAGCCCCGACTGCCAGCACCACTAAGAGAGCGACGATGGCCAGCGCTTCGACTCGGGACTGGCGAGCGGATTTCGCGCCGGCTGGGGGGGAGTGGTCTGATAGAGAGGAGCTCCCCTCTCCCGGCTGGTTGATATCGCGGGGATCGGTGAGTGACACCTCGCTTTGTACGGTGCCGGGAGATGAAGGAGTAGGAGTCATGGCGCGGGGGCTGTCCGTTGTCATGGCGATTATGTCTCAGCAAACAATCTCATGTTTATACACAACATGCCATCATTCGACGTAATCATTATAAAAACTTCTAATGGTTAGTGGAATTGAATCAAGCGCGTGGAGTTCCGAATGAGGGTTGGATGCCAGTTGCCCCCCACGAATGGCAGGCCTGAAAGACATTATCAAACCGAAAGTTATGATTCTGCACCGGACACCTCGATTAAATCCTCAAGTGCCTCCCGGTTGACGATCGTCACGCGGCGGCCATTCACTCGAATCCAGCCGGAGCGTCGAAACCGGCCCAACGCCTTGTTTATACTGACGCGAGTCGCGCCGGTCATCTCGGCCAGGTCGGTTTGGGTCAGAGAGAGGTCGATCATCATGCCGTCCTGCATCTTGCGGCCGTGTTGTTCGGCTAAATTCAACAGCACGCGAGCCAGCCGCCCCGGCAGGTCCAGAAAGAATATATCGGCCAACTGCATGTTCAGCCGCCGAATGTGGCGGGCTAAGGTCTTGAGGACGTGAAGGGCGAACTCCGGTTCTTCGGTCAAATAATCCAGGAACTCATCTCGATGAAGCGTCCAGGTTTCGGCCGGGGCCTCCGGAGTGTTGGTGTCGGTCGGCTCCAGGGGGATCGGCGCCGGCGCCGATGCAGGGGTTTCGGTCCCGGCGGGCTTATCGCCGGA
>JAWOHK010000128.1:0-4672 GCA_046485205.1 Chloroflexota bacterium
CGCCGCGTCCAACAACGGCGTGCTGACCTTTCGTGTCGCTCGTGGCGGCGAAATCCGCCCCCATTTCCCATTGACGGGCTACATCCGAAGCCAGCGCGACCGGTTCTCCGGTGAACCGCAAATCGTCACTGTCAAAAGGATGCGCCAGAAGCGTCCCGCCTTTTACATACAGCAGGTAACCGGGTTCACAGTATTCCACTCGTGAGTTGGCCGTCATCAACTGCCTACTTTCGGATGACTCAATCGAGCCGACCTTAACTGCCCAGGTTGCCGAGCGACTGCTCCATCGTACCGGGATTTGATAAAGAAAATGCTTTCCGTCCGGCAGAAACCACGGATAACAGTGGAAGGACTCATTCTGAGTGGAATCACGAGTGGTCAGTACTCTCGGTGTGCCGCCCGAGGCATCGACAGCCATTAACCCTCCCGGATTGATATCCGCGTTACCGTCAAACACAATCACGCCGGTTTTTCCCCAACTGCCGTCTTCGCCGGTCGTTTCGCACAAAGTCTGAACCGGTCCGCCCGATGCCGCCACCCGCTTCAATCGTTTGTTCGCGAAGAAAGCGAGGTGCTTGCTGTCCGGTGACCAGAACGGCCGCCAGGCGTTTTCGGTGCCGGCAAGTACATAGGCATCCACAGAATTGAGCGGACGAACCCAGATACGGTTCACCCCGCTGGTATCAGCGGCCAGAAATGCAATTTTACTGCCATCGGGCGAAAGCCGCGGCCATTCGATACCGGTTGTTCCCTCAAGTTGCGGTAGCATGAATCGGGCGGTAGTCTCAACAGGCGATTCGTCGCTTAGCAGAAATGCGGTCATAACGGCCACGGCGCACAGCGCCACCGCTGCCACTACCCAGGCCAATCTAAACTGCAGGCGTCGACGGACGGCTACCGGTGTCGGCACTCCGGCCTGTGAACCGGCCGACGCTATCCATTCCAATTCATCCTTCAGGTCCGCCGCCGATTGCCAGCGCTTGTCCGGGTCTTTCTGCAAACACTTTTTAATCAATCGCTCCAAGGCTGGTGGCGAGGTCGGTATCATCTCCGATATCGAGCGCGGCTGGTCTTTTATAATCGACCCGATAAGACTGGCCTTGCTTTCACCAGTGAAAGCTCGATTATGCGTGACCATCTCGTAGAGCATCGCCCCGAAAGCAAAAATATCACTCCGGTGGTCCGCTTCTTTGCCTTCAAGTTGCTCTGGTGACATATATTGAAGGGTGCCGACAATCGCGCCCGCCCCGGTGACTCCCATGGTGCGCGTGTTGTCGTCCATCCCCGTCACGACATTGTTGTGAGGTTTGGCCAACCCGAAATCCATCAGCTTCGCCCCGTCTTTGGTCAAGAAGATATTCCCCGGCTTCAAGTCTCGGTGCACCAGCCCCTTGTGATGGGCGGCTTCCAACGCGCCTGCCACTTGTATCCCAACGGTCAGCGCTTCGGCTAAATCCATCTTGCTTCGATGAAGTCTTTCCTCAAGGGTCTCCCCTTCCAGAAACTCCATCACGAGGTAATCGATAACACCTTCCTGACCAACATCGTGAAGGGTACAGATATTTGGATGGTTGAGACTGGATATTGTCCTGGCTTCCCGCTCGAAACGCGCTCTGGCATCGCCGCTCATAGCCACACCCTGCGGGAGTACCTTTATGGCTACTGTCCGTTCCAGACGGGTATCCAACGCGCGATAGACCTCACCCATGCCACCCGCGCCGGCGACGGATTCAATTTCGTATGGGCCGAGCCTCTGCCCTTTGGTAAGAGCCATAACCTTTCTCTTTTAAACCTGCTATGATGATAAGTCTTTAAGGCATAGTTGCTTCTATGGTGAGCAAACAATGTGCCTGCTTAATGCCAGACCCTATATGTTGCGCTTTATGAAGGCCAGAAGCACATGTTCTGGTTTGCCTCGCAATCATAGTCGGATGAACCGATGGATATACTGTAACCATTAATGGATAGTTCCGCGACAGAAGCAGTCCTTGAAGCCTGGAATCTAATCCTAAACAACCCTGTCGCGACCATTTCCGCATGATAATTTGCCACCAACCCCATAGCCGAATTACGACCATGATGGTTGTAAAGTGTTGTGCCATATCCGGCGTTATTCAGATGTGGTCAGAGGCAAAAGTGCTAAAGCATGTTTACCAAGAACCCTCCATCTCGTTTTGCGGCACAAGGAGTTACATGGCATGCAGATGGAACCGTGCCGCGCTGTGTTGTTGACAACAGTCGAAGTGTGACTTAACTTGAACCCTTTCCAAATCCGCTCTGTTGTCAGGCCTGCACTAATCACGCGGCACGGCGTCTTGAGCTAAATCTGACATGGCGGTGGCGATCAAGGAGCATAATTGCGTTACGACCTCTTGGAAAAAATCGGTGACTTCTCACACCAATCCATAAATCGAAAGACAAGATGTAAACCAGTATATATTGGGCCAAACCGGCTATTAGGCTACGTAAAAAAGTGGGTAGGCTCAGGAGGTCAAAAGTGAAGAGAATTCTCATGGTAGCAGTAACTCTGCTTGCGCTGACGACGACAGCATTTGTAACCAAAGCCGGCGCCGGAGCATCCGCCGACAATGCGCAGACACCAGCGACGTGGCAGTCTCCCCCCGCCGAATGGCTGAAAGTGTTTGACGCGCCACAGCTCCCCTCAGTGTGGACAGATCCAACCGGCAAGTACATGCTCCTCGCTGACCCGATATCCTACCCCTCCCTCGCGGAGTTGGCGGCGCCGATGCACAAGCTGGCCGGCATCAGGGTCAATCCCGCTAACAACGGTTACCAGGGTGAGCACGGATATACCTCTCCTCGCCTGGTCCCGGTCAATGGCGGAGCCACGACACCGCTCAATCTACCGGCGAACAGCGAACTATACAACGTGGCATGGACCGTGGATGGCGGGCGCTTCGCACTCACCGTCGGACACACCGATCATTTTAGCCTGTGGGTCGGGTCGGTAGATGGCAAATTGACCAGGATCGAGAACCTGGCTCTCAATCCACTCATGGGCAACGCCGTAAGCTGGCTCCCCGACCAAAAACGTCTGCTCGTCCGCCGAATTCCGGAACGTGGACCGGCTCCTGAGCCGCCAGTCATACCGGCGGGCCCAATGATTGTTGAGGGAGCAGGGACCTCGGCCCGGTCAACCTATGAAGCGCGCAATTTGCTCGAAACTGCTTACGATGATGCCCTCTTCGAATACTATATCACCAGCGAATTGGCAATCGTTGACCCGGCGACAGGCAAAGTGAAGATTATCGGCGCACCCGATTTTTATACCACGGCCGATTTCTCACCCGACGGTAAATATATCCTCGTCGAGCGACTGGTCGGTCCCTGGTCCCACGAGGTGGCCCTCTGGCGCTTCGCCAGTGAGATCGAGGTGTGGGACTCCGAAGGCGACCTGGTAGCAAACGTCGCCTCCATGCCCCTGGCCGACGCGGTTCCGATACACGGTGTACCGCTGGGCCCGCGCTCGGTCGAGTGGCGTCCCACCGCTCCTCACACGCTGTTTTGGGTTGAAGCTCTTGATGGTGGAAATCCTGTAGTCGAGGCGCCTTACCGCGACCGACTCATGCGTCTGGACGCTCCCTTCACGGGAGAGCCCGAGGAGGTTTTCCGGGCCGAACACCGAATCTTACCCTACCTGAATGCGTGGAGTGCCGATGATGGCACGCTTATGATGACCCAGCACGAAAGGATGCGCCGCTGGCGCTATGTTTGGCTTCTGGATGTTGACAAAGGCACGTCGCGCCTGTGGTACGAGTGTGACGAGGATGACAGCTATAAAGATCCAGGTTCTCCTGTGCTCCGACCGTTGCCTAACGGTCAACGGGTACTGCGCCAAAATGGCGACACGGTCTATTTCAGCGGAACTGGCGCCACCGACGAAGGTGACCGACCCTTCTTGGATTTGCGCCATCTGGAAACCGGCGAAACTGAACGTCTGTTCCGTTGCGATCCGGACCGCTATGAGTACTTCGTGAGTTTCGCCGGTGACGAGAACCGATTCGTATTGAGATCCGAGTCCGCAGTCGATGTCCCCAACTACTATCTGGCGACGTTCGGAGATAAGGTTGATGCCGCCGAGGGAGAGGCCACCAGAAAACTGTCGCGCGTACTGATTACGCGTTTTGAGGATCCCACGCCCGAACTGCGTCAGATTCAAAAGCGCATAGTACAATACGAACGTGAAGACGGGGTGCCGCTCAGCTTCCATTTGCACCTGCCGCCCGGCTACAAAGAAGGTACGCCACTGCCAACAGTGCTGTATGCCTATCCCCTCGAATACTCCGGCGCGACAACCGCTGGACAGGTCAGAGGTTCAACCCAGCGTTTCATGCGTTTGTACGGCGCGACTCACCTATACTTTTTGCTCAACGGCTATGCCGTCCTCGACCGAACCTCCATGCCAATGATTGGCGACCCCGAGACCACTTATGACACCTTCGTGCCTCAACTGGTAGCCGACGCGGAGGCGGCGGTGGCAAAGGCCGTAGAAATGGGAGTAGCCGATCCCGAACGCATAGGTGTTATCGGCCACAGCCACGGTGGCCTAATGGTGGCGAATCTTTTGGCGCACACCGATCTGTTCAAGGCCGGCATCGCCCGCAGTGGCTCGTACAATAAGACCAACCAGCCGTTCGGTTTCCAGTCCGAG
>JAWOHK010000163.1:0-18955 GCA_046485205.1 Chloroflexota bacterium
TGTATTCCAAGTCGCCCAAGGCCAAGCGCATCGAGTTCCGCTGCCCGGACCCGGCAGCCAATCCCTACCTGGCGTTTGCAGCCATGTTAATGGCCGGGTTGGACGGGATCAAGAACCAGATCGATCCGGGTGATCCGGCTGAGATGGATCTGTTTGATGAAGAAAACATCAATAAGGTGACGATGACCGTGGGCAAGTTGAACGAGGCGCTGGACGCGCTGGAAGCGGACCACGACTTCTTGCTTGAAGGGGGTGTGTTCACTCAGGATCTGCTCGACGCCTACATCAGCCACAAGCACGAGACGGAGATCGGCCCAGTCAGCCTGCGGCCGCATCCGTATGAGTTCCTGTTGTATTATGGAATTTAATGATAATACATTCACAGACTACGTGATATAGCAGATTTTTTCGTGGGCGGATCGGTACGAATCATGTGAATCGGGGTCAGCATATTTACTTTAGCCCGGTGTTCTGAAAAAACAGCCCTCGATCAGTCGAGGGCTGTTTTCTTTTGGGGTCGAACGTAGGGTAAGGTTTTAATTTGGTGGACCGCTGGCTGTGCGAAAGTTCCAGGTGTAGGTTTCATCATTTACATCGATCCGCACCTCATAGGTCGAATCCGGCAAAAGCGGTTGTTGGGGGATTATGACGATTGCATCTCGATTATCAAGGATCAGGCGGGCTGTGCGTTGCCGGTAAGCATCCGGATGGGAGAAAGTGGTCTCGTCATAGTGACAATGAGCCATAATTGCGCCGTCTTTGAGCAAGGTGGTGCTCTGGACTCGCGGAACCTGGTCGCCGCTGCCAATTTGCAAAATGATAGGCGCACCGGTTGGCTGCTGGTAACCTGGGCAATGGCTGAGGGCCTCCGGGAATTCGGGCAGAGAATAACGCAATACCCATGTCACCCCACCGTTACGAGGATACATAATCGGATAGCTGGTGTCTGCCGGTAACGGGCCTAACCCCCGCTGGACATCCATCGTAGCGGTTAGGGGAGTAGGTGCCGACGGGTCGCGATATTCGGCGAAACCGGTTGTGATGAGTTGGGGATCGAGGAGAGGGATGGCATGAAAAGGGGCTGAAATCCAGTAGTTTATCGCCCACTTAAAAGGGTCTGATCCGATGAAACCGGCGGCGATATTGCCGTTCTCCGCGGCCAGCTGGCCCCCGCTACTATAGTAGGGACTGCTGTCTTTCTGGGAATGCCTTAGTTCGCCGGTCAATGACATGTAGCGGCTATGCTGGCCACTCTGAAATGTAAAGACTGTGTCCTCGCGCAGGGGAGGTAAGTCGGCCTCCCGGCGAAATATATTGGCGTATTGTAGCCAGTCAGTGCCGACAGCTTCGATCGTTGGTGTTGGCAGCGGTCCGGGCGTGTCGGTTGGAAGAACGGTCGACGACGGCTCCGGTGTTGTCGTAGGCGGCAATTCAGTAGGGAGGACCGTTGGCGTCGCGGTAGGAGGCACAGTCGAAGTCGCTATCGGCGGTGGTTGGTTGGGTGTGGCGTTTTGGTTGACCGAAGGTGGTATCCGGGTCGGCGATGGCACGCTGAGGGTGGCGACAGGCGTGTCCGTCGGGTCGGGTGAGACGGTTGTCGGGTTTTGGCAGGCAGCCAGGTTGGCGAGCAACAACCAACAGGCGACAAACAATGTTAGCAGCGTATAAACCGGCTGCTTGCGTTTCATTTAGCTTCTCCTGTTGGCCTGCCGTTGAATGTCAATAAATGCAGGTAAGTATTTCGACAAGGTGTGGCATTATATGTCAAGTAGATTCCATAAATCAAGCGGCTGTGGTCTAGACCCTCCGTTCTTCGTATAATGCCGCATTGTGGTAGCCGGACCGTCCAAAAAAACCCCGTCACGTCCGCGATCCTTTAGTGCACTGAGAGAAATCGCGCGTTCGTTAAGCGCTGCCTGGGATCTGGATACAACGCTTGACCTGATTGCCCGCAAGACAACAGAGGTCATGCGGGCTGATTCCTGCACCATCTACCTGTTGGACCCTGACCAGACAACCTTGCGATTACGGGCGACCACCGGCCTGGCCCGCCAGGCATTAGGCCGGGCTACACTGATGGTCGGTGAGGGAATGACCGGCCATGCTGTCGCTGAAAACCGCCCTGTCTATGCGGCCGATGCCCAACAAGATCCGCATTTCAAATGGGTCGAGGACACCGGCGAAATTCGTTTTCGTTCCTTGCTGGCGGTGCCGTTGGTGCTCGACGATCGCCCCATCGGGGCGCTCAATGTCCAGACGATCGACCAAAAAACTTTTGCCGGGGAAGAGATCGAAATATTGGCCCTCATTAGCGATCTGGCCGCCGGGGCGCTGGTGAAAGCCCAACTCTATGACCGGCAGCGCCGCCAATTGGACGATCTACGCACCCTGGCCCAGGTAAGCGAGGCAGTCACATCCCCGCAATACTTGGACGACATTCTATGTGTCGTCACCGAAATGGCTGCCCGGACAGTTGGCGCAGACGCTTGCGCGATCTATTTGCTGGGCGCCGGAGGTGACGGGCACTCAGCCGGATTTACCGGCCCTATTGCGGTAGATGGGTCCTCCGTCGATTATTTTCCGGACGAAGCTGTGCTTGAGCGAGTAGCGCATAGCGGTCGCCCACTTCAAATACCCGACATGGAATGGGTCGCCGATTCTCCCGGCGGCTCAGTGACTCGCAAGGTCTCGTTCCTGGCCGTGCCGCTCAGCGTACAAGATCGGGTGATCGGCGTTCTGACTTGCCTGGCCCCGGCACAGCATGTGTTTAATGAAGGCCAAGAGACGTTGCTGACGACACTGGCCAACCAGACGGCCCTGGCCATTGAAAATGCCCGGCTGGTGACCAACGCCGCTGTCGTGCGCGAGATGCACCATCGCATCAAAAATAATCTGCAGACGGTGGCCATGTTGATGCAGCTGCAACTACCGGAAGCCGACCGTTTAGATACACGACAGGTCTTGCAGGCCAACATCCACCGGATCGGCAGCATCGCCGCCGTCCACGAAATACTTTCTGAGCAGAGTTTCCGTTTGGTCAATGTCAAGGCTGTATTGGAACGTATCGCCCAGATGACGATGAACGGCATGATTCGCCCAGAGCAGACGGTGGCTATTGCCGTCCTCGGGGACAATCTTCAACTTCCAAGCCGCGCCGCGACAGCCTTATCGGTTGTGGTCAATGAATTGATCCAAAACAGCCTGGAACACGCCTTCATCGATCGGGTTGAAGGCCATATCGAAATCTCCATGGCGCGAACACCCGACGCTCTGATGGTTTTAGTGCGAGACGACGGCGTCGGGCTGCCGGAGACGGTCGAGCGCAACCTGGGTTTAGAGATCGCCGAAGCGTTGGTCAAGGACGACTTAAAAGGCACGCTGGAGTTCAATCGGCTGGCCGCTGGCACAGAAGTTTGTATCCGGTTGCCTCGAGACGCCGAGCGTCCGGAGCAGGCGAACGAGTAACATGCTTATCCTGATTGCGGACGACGAGTCTATCATTCGGATGGGGTTAAAGTCGATGCTGGAAAGTATGGGCCATCAGGTTATCGCCGCTGCCAACGGCCGCGAGGCCATTCGCCTGGCCGAAAGCCAACGACCTGATCTAGGTATTCTCGATATCCGTATGCCCTATACCGACGGCTTGCAAGCGGCACGAACAATCGTACAGGCCCGCCCCATTCCCATCCTTATTCTTACCGCCTTCAGCGAGCGAGACCTGATCGAGAAAGCATCTGATTTACCGATTCACGGCTACCTGGTTAAACCCGTTCAGCCGGAAGAACTGGGTGCGGCGATTACGGTGGCGGCAAAACGCTTTGAGGAGAAGCAATCGCTGGCCGAGCGAACGGCCGCGCTGGAGCGGGAACTGGCCGCCCGAAAACTCGTCGAACGAGCCAAGGGTAAATTGATGTTGACCGGAATGTCGGAAGAGGAAGCCTTCCAGTCGCTCCGGGACCGCGCGCGAAACAATCGGCAAAGCCTCGTCGCCGCGGCCGAAGCAATCCTGCGACAGATGTCGCAATGAAATGAACGGCTTTATGTTTTATTTCGCATATCCTGCCGGCTGCCAGCTTGCCAGAAGACCTACTAATTCGCCGGCAAGTTTGAAACACGCTTCCATAAACTCGATAGAATAGCCGTACTGTACCGCCGCTTCGGCGAACTCATCCTCGTCGACGATGCGCGCGACCTCACCGGCCAATTGCGAAACATCGAGCTCATGGTCAATCCATTGAATTTCACCGTCCATAATATTGATGGGACTGATGATATCGGCATAGAGTTCGTGTATCTGTCCCTGAGAATCGTACACTTCCAGCAGGTTATGCCGGCGACTCACCCAGTAATAGGAGCGAATGGCCCATTGCTGGTGGTAGACGGGCAGAGGAAATCGTTCGGGGTTGTGGTAGACGGGATTGCCGCTGTCTGTCAGGGTGATGATGCAATCATCCCGAAGAGCCTCGATACGCGCCTGCCACCAACGATGAGGTTGCCCATCGGCTTTGAAAACCCGAGCCCAGATCAAATCCCCTTGTCTCATATTCGGTAGCCACAAAGCTGGAGCGACTTCAAAGCTTCTATGGTGACATGAACGGCATTATCGGCCCCCTCATCCGCCGGCCAATGACCGGCCGGATCGCGCAACGCGAGAAGTCGATCCAGTGCCGCAATCACGGCAACATTATCGGCCGCTACGCCGCCTTCGCGCAAAGCCAGGATCATCCAGGCCAGGTTTCCGGCCGAGAGATCCGGCACGCGTGATGCCAGATGATCGATCGTGGATGCGGCTGTGTCGATTCGGCCTGTTTGCTGCCACAGCGCAGCTCCCAGCCAATAGATTGGCAAGTAGGAATCTATACTTCCATCCGCTTGTTGCCGAGCCTGCAAAAAATCGGCTGCGCGATCGGCCGCGGCTGGAATTATCCCGATGAGAGCCAGCCGCAGCCCGGCATTGGCGGTCAGGTAAGAGGGGCTGATGAGTCGTCGGGATGCGCCCACGGCGGCGCGTTAGCCGCCTCACTCTCTTCTTCCTGCCAGGAGCCGTCGGACCGCTGGCGTTCGGCCAGGAAGCGCACCGCATCGATCACCAGGGGCGAGTTGGGCTCGATCCCCGCCTGCCCGGCCAGCGTCAATTGGAAACAGGTCGTATCGATGGAACTGTAATCCGGCGACCAGGGTGGCGCCCAACCGCCGTCATTGCGTTGGGAACGCTCAAATGACTCACGTATCTCGGCCGTCGCCGATTCGTCGTCAAGCAAATATCGCAATCGGCTCTGCTCGACGGCGTTGCCGTATCGATGAACAAATTCAATCGCCGATGTAAAGTTTTTCTCTTTCATAGCACTATCCGTATTGGGAACCCCCTGCGGTAGTAAACCGGTCAGAAAATCGAACGGTAAAATTTCCACTCTGAGGATCTTCTCAATCTTCCAATCAGTTAAGAGGGCGGTTCCGATACCTGGATCAACGACAAGTTTAGGGTGGTTGGTGCCGGCCAATCGGCGCCATACATCCACCCGATAGACGGATGAAGGCGGTAGGTGCAATAAGTTCGGCTTTGCCGGTGAGTCGAAGGCGCTTCGCTTCTAAACCCATGTTATCGCGTTCGGTTAATCGCATTCGCTATAACACAACGCCTTCCGGGTCGTTACCTGATTCGACGATCGCCCGGCGAACATCAACCGTGAGCAGTAGTAATAGGCCGACAACGAAGAAAATGATCAGACTGATAATAGCGATGCGTTGCGATCCGGTTAGTTGGACTGCCACGGCGAAGGCGAGTGTGCCCAACCAAGATGTACCCCGTTCGCTGATCTCATAGAATCCGAAATACTCTGCTTCCTGTTCGGGCGGAATCATCTGGGAGAAAAGCGAGCGGCTGAGGGCCTGCGATCCCCCTAGGACAATGGCGACGAAAAAGCCCATAACAAATAACTGGACCTGGTCGTAGAGGAAGCCATAGGCGAAGATGACCAGTCCCGACCAGATTACCAGACTGATGACGATCGATTTCTTGGCCCCGATTCGACCAGCCAGACGACCAAACAACAGTGCGCCAAAAAAGGCTACGAATTGAATCATTAAAACCAGCAACAGAATCGTTTGGCTATCGACTCCCAGATCACTGGCGGCAAAAAGTGCAGCCACGACAATAACCGTCTGAATACCGTCGTTGTAAATCAAATAGGCGATCAGGTATCGGAGGGTCATCGGGTATTTGCGCCATAATTCGCCTAATGTACTCAAGACTTGTTTAACACCGTGGACAAACAGGTTTACCTGGGGGTGAGCGTATTCGGGCGCGCGCTGTACCAGACGCCGGGCAGGATAAAGGAAGGTAAAAACCAGCCACCACACCCCGGCTCCAGCCAGGCTGATACGCACGGCCAAGGTGGTATCCTCCATGATCACCAGCAGCAGCAGATTCAACAGTAAATACAGACCGCCACCCAGATACCCGAGTGCCCAGCCGCGCGAACTGACGTCGTCACGGCGGTTAGGCGGGGCGATTTGGGGCAGGAAACTGTTGTAAAAGACAATGGCCGCGCCAAAACTGAGATTGGCGATGATGAACAACAAACTGCCCATTAGCACTGCGCCGTTAGCACTCAGCACGCCCCAACCGTCATTAACGAAGAACAACAGGATAGTGGCGAAGGCTCCGGTATAGGCGAAGGCCAATAACATGCGTTTCTTCAGATAAGTGTGATCGGCAATGGTTCCTAGTAAGGGGAGAAATAGAACCTGGAGAATGACAGACAGGGAAACCGCCGCCGGATAAATGGCTCCAGGCTCAATCGCTGTTCCCAGTATGCGCAATGGTTCGGCACTTGATTCTGCTAAGGCCTGGATATAAGGTCCGAGCAGCGCTGTCACGACCGTCGTGCTGAAGGCTGAATTGGCCCAGTCATACATCATCCAGCCGTTGATTTCGCGCTTGTCGTTCAAGGGTTCTCTCCTGTATACCTGGCGTCGCCGCTAACGAAAAAGGGACGTTGACGGCCGGTTGGCGATGCATCGTCCCATAGTGATCCGCTAGGTGAAAATCTTCACGTCGGGATTATGCCCCCGGACCGTTAATCAAGCAATTACTTTTTCAGATTTATGATTCGTCGGGCAAAAAGGCCTGCGGCGCGTTAAATGCCGGGCGACAGGGGTTGTAATCGTCGCCGATGACGACACGATAATTATGCGGGTATGCCTCGTCCGACAACTGAATGGCACTCATGGGTTTGCCCATTACCCAGCTGAAAAGCCAGTCATAGGAGCCCTTGAAGTTCTCGGCGAAATAAGTGAGCTCAGTGTTTTCTTGCGGTTCGCGTGTCTCGCCCATAACCGGAACAAATCCGTACCAGGCCAGATTATCGGCCGCCAGCCGCCCCTGGGCCGGATACTGGCTGGCATTGATGATTTCAACCGTGATGGGTGCCCTGTCAGCCCGATTGAGCGCCGGCGGCAGGAACAGGCGGCTGAAAGTTTCCTCCATCATGTTCTCGCCTTCCCATATGGGCAACTGGACCGCCGCGCCTGTATCAGGCACCGACCAGGATTGCAGTTTGTTCGCCAGGTAGAGATGCTGCACGCCGTTGTTGCGCACCCCGGGAGCGATTGAGGCCATTTGCAGGATGCGGCCGATGTCCATATTGGTCTGGACTACTGAATTGATCGCTCCCCACAACTCCGGCGCCCTGGCCACCAAGCCCAGATCGACGCCCTGGTTCAGCATGGCTTGCAAGAGTTGTTGCTGGCGGCGCCCGCGATCGAAATCACTCGTTGTCAGGCGCGAACGGGCAAACCATAAAGCCAGGTCGCCATCCATCTGGTGAATACCCGCATCCAGCAAGTACCGCTCCCAGTTTTCTTCCAGAGTCGGGTCCAGTTCCGGCGAGATGAGGCGCCAATCTTCCAGCGGACAACTCACCGCCATTTCCACGCCACCGAGGATATCGACGATCTGCTTGAAGCCGTGGAAGTCAACCTGGGCATGATAATGAATGGGAATGCCAAAGTTGTAGAGAATCGCCTGTTCCAGCAGTTCGACACCTCCCAGACTGATCGCTGTGTTCAGGCGGCTCATGATCCGGTTGGGCATGTAGACATATAGATCGCGGGGGAGAGAGATCATCGAAGCTGTTTGGGTCTCGCGGTTGATAGAGACGATGATCATGGTGTCCGAGCGCGCGCTGCCGCCGTTATCATCTTCAGTATCTTTCCCCAACAGCAGGATGTTGGTGGTTCCCGAAGGGATATCAAATGTGGGTACAGGCGATGGAATGGCGGTGGGCGGTGTCGGCACGCCTTCGCGCATCGATCCGGTGATCGACAGGGCGGCCGTCGGATCAACTTGGGGGACACTGGTGGGCGTAGCCGTCGCATCAGCCGTGCGGGTTGGTTGAGCTGTCGGCGTGTTTGGAATGGTAGCCGTTCTCTCAGGCGTCGCCGTTTGGTCATCCGGGGAAGAATCGGTCACTGCCACTGCCGGCGTATCAGTTGGCGAGGGCGCATCCGTCGTCTCCATCCCGTTCTCGCCAGTCGGGGTCGGTGTGGACTCGGTCTCGGATGCCGGGTAACCGGCAATTTCTTCAGAAATAACCGTTGGGAACGGGGTGACAACTGTCCCGCCGAATGATTGGCAGGCTACAAGGCTCAGGCTGGTGAAAATGACCAGGCATAATGCTAAGAAAAAATAACGTGACTGCTTCATAGCAAGTAAGTTGTGGTAGTGATAATTTGCGTTCCCGGCTAAAGCTTTTCGCCGAACAAGGGATTCAAGCGGGTGAAGACCGTATAACCGGCGATAAGCGTGACGACCGCGGTGACAAATGTTCGCCCTAGAAAGGCCGGATTCATCGCTACCGGTCCGGCACTTTCATAGGTTCCCCATAGCACTGTCCGGTAGCCGTCGATGATCGAAGCCATCGGATTTATCCAGCGCATGACCTGCGCTGGATAAAAAGTAATACCGGCTATGGTTGCCGTTTCGCCGAACAATTCCAGCGAATAGAACACCGGGGTGAGGAAAAACCAGGCTAGCATGACGACTTCCAGGATCATTAACACGTCCCGGTAGAATACAGTCAGGCTGCCCAGTAACAATGCCAGGCCTAGCGTGAAAATAAGCTGGGTGATTAATATTGCCGGTACCCACAACGCGTGAACGGTCAGGCCGATCCCGAAGATGTAAAGAAAAACAATCAGCACCGCGAAGGCGAAGAAAAAGTTGACCAGATTCGACAGCAAGGCCGACGTGGGCAGCAATTCGCGGGGAAAATATACTTTTTTGACCAGGGATGAATTGCCGGTCACGGCCGTGGTGCCGCTCATCAGCGAGCCACTGAAGAAGTTCCAGGGGATCAGACCCACCAGAACGAAGATGGGATATTGCCGGATCTGGTTATTGGCCAGCACGCTGAACAAAACGGTGAACACCAGCATCAGAAACAGCGGGTTCAGGATGCTCCAGAGAATGCCCAAAACCGAGTTCTTGTAGCGAGCTTTCAGGTCGCGAACAACCAGATTGCGCAGCAGATACCGGTATTGCTGCAGTTCCTTAAGCTTGTGCCGCCAGCTGAACTTTTTCCGGTCGGCATTATAGATATAGACCGGTGCTTTGGGATCGGTGGTAGGCTGAATTTCTGAACTCATCCGTTCGCTTTTTTCTCTCGAATGGCGTCCACTGGGGTGCTGCTCATTAAGCCGCGATTATACTGCTTATGGTCTGAATGCCGATTCGCCCCGTTAATCTCTAATCGGAGATGCAGAAGCATATTCATCCAGGACCTCTTGATAGAGCGACTCAACTGCCGCTGCATGCTCGGCCAGAGTCGGCGGCGGCACGATATTCCGCCGCAGATCAGCCAGCTCACCAGGCCGGGTCATCAACCTGTGGAGGATAGACCGCAAAGATTCCACATCGCCCGGCGGAAACAGCAGGCCGTCAACGCCGTCACGAATCATCGTAGCCCCCGCGCCAATGTTGGAGGCGATGACCGGAACGCCGGCGGCGAATGCCTCGCGGACGATGAAGGGCGAAGCCTCGTACCACAGCGTGGGGAAAACAAGCGCGTCTATCTCGGCCAGAACCTGCCACACTCTTGCCCGTTTGAGGCGGCCGCCGAAAGAAATGCCGGGATGGGTCGCCCGGCGCTGTAACTGATCGGCGTAATCGCTGAAGACCGATAGATCACCATAGATGTCGAGCGATACCCCTTCTTGCGGGAGGCCGTTCGCCGCTTCGACAAGACAATGAATGCCTTTCTGGGGGCTGATACTGCCGATGTAGCCCAACTTTAATCCCTCATTCCGGTTCTCGGGGGAATGTAGAAATCCCACAGGAGGGGACTCGACGCCCATCGGGATGACAGTCATTCGCTCCGTGGTCAGGCCCATTTGCCCGTATACATGGCGGACAAATTCATTGGGCGCGATGATACGCGCCGCGCCGCTATATACATCGGCCAGGGATTCGTTGCGCCGTCGCATCAGCGGGGCAACGATTGGAGCGAGCATCTGTCCCGGTAGTCCTAACCCGGCGCGAGACACGGCGCAGCGGCCGCAATTGTGATAGCGCGAGTCCGGACCATCACAGATCATTTGTGTGTCATTGGTCAGCAACTGCCCGTTGGCACAACCATACCAGTAATCATGCAGAAAGATGACGTATGGCACGCCGGATTCACGCAACAATTGGCCTATCGCCACCGGCAAGCCCATCATGTGCTCGATATGAACAATATCCGGTTTTTCCTCGGCCAGGACAGTAGCGAAATCGCGCGCCAGCCCGGCATAGTGGAAGGTGTTAAGAAAGACGGTTGTCGAATTTCGAACACCGACCACTCGCCTGAATACGCTCACGCCATCCTCGAGTGAAAATTCGGTTGCCGGCGACCCTGCCCGATTCAGCGCTGTGAACACAGCCACAACATGACCCATCGCCACCTGGCTCTGGGCCAGCCAGCGGGTATATAGTTCCGTCCCGGCGATGTGATCGGGCGGGTATTGGTGGACGATGTGAAAAATACGCATGAGTCGGTTGTTGGATTAGCCGGATTAACGCGCGCCGAGTATGTCGGAGTAGTGGCCGAGAACACGTTGGGTCACACTATCCCAATTGTATTGCCTTTTTACCTTGGATCGACCGTTCGCTCCCATTTGTCGGGATCGATCGGGATCGCGGATCAGTTGCTCGACCGCCTCGGCCAGACCGGCGACATCACCGTAAGGGACCAGCAGGCCGTTCTCTCCTTCATCGACCACACCGGGGATGCCACCGGCGCGTGCGGCGATGACCGGCACCTCGTGGCTCCAGGCTTCCAGCACAACGATACCGAAGGAATCGCTGCGCGAGGGAAGCATCAGAAAGGACGCTTTGTTCAGAAGGCGATGTTTCTCTTCTTCCGGAACAGAACCCCATAAAAGAATGGCCTGCCTGTCTTCGGGTCCAAGGTGATGATAGTAGCGTTCGAAATCCGGTGTTGTTGACCCGACCAGAACCAGATTAATCTTACAGCCGCGACGACGTGCTAGGCAGATGGCTTCGGCGGCGTGGAGAGCTCCTTTGTCAGCGGACAACCGCCCGATAAATAGCCCATACGGAGTGGGAAGTTCTTGGGTCTCACTCTCAGCGCTTTGATCGTTCACCGGCGGCGGATCAACGCCCCCGCCGATGACGGCGAGGCGGTCGACCGGTATATCATAAGAGGCCAGATCAGCCTGTTCGACATCAGTCAGAACCAGTACGCGTGCTGCCCGGCGCAGGATGGCCAACTGGTGGTCCATGGTTGAATTGCGGGCCACCCGATCACCCTTGCCCGCACCCAGGTGAGCGAAAGGCGTGGCCACCAGGGGCAATCGCGAACCGTGGGCAAAAGCATCGGCCGTCACCAGCCCGTGCTCCCAGGAAATGTTGAAGGCATGGACGATGTCTATATCCCCGACCGCAGCGAGGGCGTTTATCAGGCCGTCGATGGGTGGAATCAAGCCGGCCATACGGGACAATACCGCCGACTGATCGCCGGGTAGGGAGGAAAGCATAACCATGGCCTTGCGCCAAAGCATGAGACCGGGCCGGCCGCCGGGAAATGGCTTAATCGGTTGGCGAATCACCCGGATGCCCTCATTGCCCTCATCGACGATTTCCGACCCATAAGTGGATTTCGCACCCATCCAGAAGTCGGCTTCGACCCTCGCCGCGCTGGTAAAAACCGTTACCTGGAGTCCATTGTGAGCGAGACCGCGTGCCAGCGCGCCTGCGTAGCGTTCGCCTCCGCCCGGCAAGGGCGAGTAAGCCGGAGTCACTAAGGCAATGTGCATGAGTTGTTTCCCCGCCGATCTCCATCAATTACCAGGCAGCAGGCCCAATTGCCGCAGGAATGTATCCCACTGTCGCCGGACTTGCGGCTCCAGGAAGCTTTGCACGCGACGCGTCTGCCGAGCCTTGATGCGTTGCCGCAATTGTGGATCAGATTGAACCAGGAGGATCAACTCGGCCAATGCTTCATAGTCTTTCTCGTAAAATTGGATTCCAGCGTCGCCGAGCGTATCGGGTACGGCCGTTGATGCATAAGCCACAACAGGCAAACCCAGATACATGCTCTCGATTAGCGGTTTGCCAAAGCCCTCGTGCTCGCTCATTGACACGTAGAAATCGGCGTGGCGATAGTAAGTAACCATGTCCTGTTGCGATACATGCCCGGCCCAATGTACCGCGCCGTCTTCCAACCTCAGGCTGGACCCCAGCTGGCGTTGCCATTCAACGTAAGATTGGACGTGGGGACTGCCGGCCAGGACGAGCCGGGCCTCTGGCTCAATCCGCCGCACGCAGTAGAGCAATTTGATCAAATCCTCCTGACGTTTGTTCGGCGCCTGCCGGCCGACGAATAGCAGCAAGGGCCGGGATGTAGCGCACTCGAGGGCAAGCGACTCGTTATCCGGCAGGTCGTATTGCCGCTCATCCAACACGATGGGTAAGACACCGGTGGCCGAAAACTCAAGTTCCTGTAACTCGCGTTCGTTGTAACCGGAATCACCCAGGGCCAGGATGGTTCGCGAGCGCATATCGGCCAGTTGGCGGCGTCCTTTGCCTAATTGGCCGGCCATGACGGGGTTGGTAGTTGCGAAATATTCGGCTGGTGTGATGTTATGGTAGATTAGTATCTGGGGTCTCCCCAGGCGACCGAGCCGATCGGCCACATCGGAACCGACGGCATGGTGATGGATCAGGCATTGCTCGGCCGGTACGGACCGGTAATCGTCCGCGAACCGCACCCGACCTTCGAACGCTGGCTGAATTTGCTCGGCAAAGATATCAGACTCGAAGCCCACATCGCGCAGCCAGCGCTGGATCAACAGCACCTGGTCGGTCACGGCGTCGCCGGTGTGGACGCCTTCGGTGAATTGATGCAAGACCCGTCCGCTCATCTTGTGCCTGATCCGTATCCGGTCAGCGTTTCGATCAGCGCCCGATACTTGGCCATGATAATGTCCCAATCGTAGCGCGCGGCGACAAAGGCTTTTCCCTGGCGGCCGAGTTGCGCCCGTAATTCAGGGTTATTGAGCAGCAGGCGCAAGGTCATGACGAACTCGTCGTAGGTGAAATAGTACAATCCAGCGTTGCTTTGCCGGCATTGGTATTTGAGCACCTCGCACCGGCCGTTTAGCAGTGTTGGCGTTTCCATCAGCCAAGCCTCAAGCGCAACCATCGACAGGCTTTCGTACAGCGAAGGCATCATGAGCACCGAGGCCGCGCGAATGGCGTCGAACTTGTCCGCCTCCGGCACAAACCCAAGGGAAATCACGTCATCTCTGGCCGGCAGCGCCATATTGACCTTGCCGATGAGTACCAGCTTCAAGTCTTCGCCGGTCTCGTCGCGAAAGCGGCCGAAATATTCGAGCAATTCGTGGACATTCTTGGCCCGGTCGACGCGGCCGACATAGATAATAAATGGGCCGTCAACCCCATATTTTTCCCGGAAACGTCCGGCCGACACATCGTCCGGTACATTAATACCGACTCCGGCCACAATTTGGGGCACGTGGTCATTGCGGGTGATTTCATTGACGAGCAGCTTTTCCGGCTCGGTGTTATAGATAATCGCTTGCGGCAGGTGGAAGAGAGAGCGGAATATCGGGAAGCGAAGGTAAGGTTCGTCGTGAGCGTTTGGTACTAGTACGGCCTTATCGGAGACCAGCGGAAGGCCAAAAAATACCGGCGGATACAGGTAAGTGATAAATATAAATAGATCGAACTGATCATTCGATTCGCGGATATAGTCCAGCAGGTCTGTTGAATAAGGCCCCTGGTCCCTGACCCATTGTAGCTCATCAAAGAGGGTGTGTTGATTGTTCAGCAGCGCCCCGGTTTGCTTCAGAAAATCGGGATTGCGAGGCTGATCGACTGTAAACCGGTGAATCCGAACATCGTTCAGCAGTGATTCGCCGGGCGGGTAGTCGTTGGCCCAGGTGTGATAATCGACAGCGCAGGTGGTGATGGCGTGTACTTCGGCCATGACAGTGAGCCGCTCAGCCAGCCAGCGAGCCAGCAGTTCGGCCCCACCATTCACCTCTTCACCATAGCGCTGGACGACCACGGCGATTCGCTTTTGGTTTAGCATAAGCCTGCCTTCGCCAGATAACCCTCGAATTGATCCCTGATCAGTGGCTCGGAGAACGCCTGGGCGCGCTTGTATTGCTGGGCGATGATTCGTTCGCGCAGTGGCTGATCAGTCAGGATCAAATCGATCAGTTCGGCTAGCGGCTCGTATGCCTTGCGATAGAACAATACGCCGGCGTTGCCCATCGTATCCGGTACGGCCGCCGCACCATAAGCCAATACGGGCAAGCCCAGAACCATGCTCTCAATGAGCGGTACGCCAAACCCCTCATGCTCACTCATGGATACGTAGCATCCGGCCGACTTCAGATAGGTGATCATGTCCCGGTGAGATATCTTACCGGTCAAAACCACGCCATCATCGAGATCGAGTTGCCCGGCCAGTTCTTCGATCCACGTATCGTAGCCGATATCCCAGCGATCCCCGACAAGGTAAAGTCGGGCCTGGGGTCGAATTCGCCTCAGGCAATAGAGCAGGCGCACCAGGTCCTCCTGGCGCTTATTAGGGGCCAGTCGCCCGATAAAGAGCAGGAGGTCCGGGTGATCGGCAAGGGTTTCGGCCAACGCCGGATTGACCGACACATCATAGCGCTCCGCCGGAAGACAGATAGGCATAATTTCAACGTCCCTGTAGCCTACCCCGGTTAGTTCGGCGGCATTATAGGGCGAATCGGCCAGTGCTATTCCGGTTTGCGGGCGTATGGCGTGCAACTGCGTCTGTCCCAGCCGGGCCATTCGGGCGCGCATGGGGTCGGTGCCTTCAAAATATTCGGCCGGGGTAATGTTGTGATAGATTAGAATGAGGCGCAACGACTGGGCCGATAAAAAATCGGGAACCTCGGAGCCTATGCTGTGGCGGTAGATGGCCCATTCCTCCTGCCGCGCCCGGCGATAGGCCGCCAGCGGCCGGACTTCCATTTCCATGCTGGGGTGGATGTGCCAGGCATAAATGTCGGAATGAAATCCCAAGTCGCGCAACCAGCCACGCATGAGGAGTGCCTGCTCGGTGATGGCATCGCCGGTTGTAGCGCCGGTTATCAATTGATGTAGGACATGGCGGCTCATCGACCTATTCGTGCAACCGTTGCAGTTCGGCCTGTAACTCATCGATCCTGGTTTTTTGGGCCTGATTCTCGCGGGTCAACTCGTTGAGGGTGCTGATCAGGTCGATGTTCAATCGGTTCTGTTCGCTGACGGTGCGGTTGACATAAAACAAGATCAAATTGTGCATCTCACTGCGAATCAATCGCCAGAGGCGGCCAAGAACTGGGACGCGCGTGGCCGGAGAAGGCGACAGAATAGGCTCGACAGAAGGTGATCGAGCCTGATTGGCCTGCTTCAGATAGTAGTACAGGTTGGGATTGAAGTTGCCACCGGTCGCGGGTGGTTCGGGGTAGGTCGAGATGTGACCGAATGTTGGAAAGACCAGATTGACCGGGCCAAGTTCCGCCCGCCGGGCCGCGGCTCGCTTCTCGACTTCGGCCATCAGCGCCTCAGAAGTCCATACTTGATCATGAATGACGATCCATGGTTGGCCGGTATTTGAGGATGCGTTTTGTTGGTTTGTCATGTCAGGGCAGTTCCGGTCGCGTCGCCGTCTACCTTCGCCTCATGTTGCAATGATTGCCGCGCGAGGAACTCCGGGCTTTGCAGAAAATGGTCAACTACAAACGTTCGCGGCACGGTCTCCCGGTTCAGCAATTCGATCCAATAGTGCCATCCGGCCTTGTCCGGCTCGCGATCCAGGAGCAAGCGGTAACAGGTATACACATCTTCCGGCGTTGCCCATTCGTCCTTGCGGGCCGGCAAGCCGGAACGGGATGCGACACGGGCCAGATTGTTGGTCTCGTTTTCACCGCCATCCGCTTGTTCAAGCGATCGGAGGGCCTGGAGGATGTGGTGGTTGATCTCCCGTTGCTGCAGGGCGATATGGTCAAAATAGTAGCTGACCAATTGGTGGAACTGCTGGCGAAAGCGATCCAGGAGAGGGCCAACTAGCTGGGTGTTGCTCTTGATGATGGGTGGCTTAACCACTAGTTCGCTCTGGGCCAGTCCAGCCCGGTAGAGATGCTCGTAGAAATCCGGCGACAACGTTCGATTAGCCGCCATTTGTTGGGCTTGCCCCGGTAGCGCACGGGACAGAATTTCTTCCCGCACATCTTGCATGATGGCTTCAATATTGACGGAAGGCGGCGAAGTGTCCGCGTCGTTTGCAGTCATATAGATCTCATTCGACGAAGTGAAGGTCAAGGATTACAGTGTTGGTCACAAGGCTTTGCGGTTTGCGAACGTAACTGCTTTCAAGTCGCCGAGTTTCCAGCGTAACCGTCTCGGTTTGATAATCATATCCCAGCTCTTCTAACCGGGATGGGTCGCCGATCCAGACGATTTGCCGGTTGCTATTTTGCCACATTGTGACCGCCTCGGCTATCAAGGCCTGATCAACGTCGGCTCGTCGCAGCGTAAACACATCGTGTCCGTAGAGAAACTTGAGCGGCGTGCCCACGGTGTCTCCCTGGCTGACGGGAGACTGGTCGTTGAATAGCAACACGGCTCCGGATGGAAGCCTTCCGGACAGGCTATCCAATTGGCCGGTCAGCCCGGCGTGATCGATCTGGCTTACGAAGCCTCTCGCGGCCCATATCAGGCCGCCCAGCCAGACGAGGGTGATCGCGGCGCTGAGTAATGGAAAGGCCGCGTCTTTTAGCTTGCCTGGCCGCGTTAATTTGCTCCCGATGAGTGGAGCGATTCCGCGACTCAACAGATAGGCTGCGGATAGGGTGAGGAAGGGCACGACGGCCGGAACGTAACGGCGCATGACATAGACCTGGTGGGGGTTGGCGCTGATGTTCCACAGGTAAAGTCCCATGAATAGGAAACCGATCGCTAATGTCAGCGCGGTTCGATAATTAACCCGCCAGAGGAGCAGGCAACTGCCGAAAATCCCCAACCATACACCCAATGGGGTTAGATACCAGCCCAGTCGCGGCCAGTTTTCATGATTGGTGACGGGGATTTCACCATCGCTGAAGACGTCTGGTCGCATGAAGGTCTCGCCCAGGGCGGGCCGAAAGAACCAGCCATAAAAGGCAAAGGCCAAGACACCGGCGATAAGAAGTCCCAGAACCGGCCGCCGCACGGATGAAAGGCCGCTCCAGCGGCTTGTTCGACCGTGTAACCGCCACAAAAGAGCGGCGGCCACGAATACGGCCGCTACCAATAGGGGCCACAGACGGTCGAGCAGGAACACGGCATAGCTTAGCGTCTCGTAAAAATAAGGCGCGCTCAGGAAGTGACCGTGCAATAACGAATGGACGAACAACAGGACGAGCGGCATGGCAAACCAGGTATCATCTACTCGCCAACCACGCGCCCACCGCCCTACCAAGAGAACAACGAACACCGGCAGCAGGATAATACTGTCGATTCGTAGCAGAAAGAAAGCGCCAAAAGCAATCCCGGCGGTGAAGGCCCACAGTCGCGCTGGTGACTGGCCGGTGAGCCAGCGACTACCGGCCCACAAACCCGCCCAGAGCAGGAAAAGAGCGGCCGCCTCGCTGGTCGGGTAGCGGGCAAACCAGACGGTCAGTCCCGTCAACGAAAGCGCGGCCAATGCTAAAACCGACATCACCGGCCCGCCGATGTCGCGTGCGTGGAGATAGACGGCCAATGAGCCGAGAAGCATCCATAACCCGGTCAGTAATAATTCGGCCCGGACGCCGGTTACGACATTTCCGGCCAAGGCGAAGGCGATCGACTGAAAGATGGGGTGCAGCGGATAGAACTGAGGCGTGATGGCCCCGTTTTCAACGTTGGCTACGTAGAAACCGGGCAGCAGGTAGGAGGACGCACCAGGTGTATTGGGCAGTGGCCGCAGAACTGAATCACGGAACGCCGGTGCCAATTCTGCCAGCGAAGGATCGATGATGCGAAAGCTGCCGTGTTGTGCTATCTCCGCCCCCAGGTTGATGTATACACCGGCGTCAGCCCCGCCGAGAATGTATTCGTGTGGCCGGAAGAACAGCCAGATAGCCGCGAACAGCCACGCCGCCAGGACCAGCCATTCCCATATAGGCCATTTGCCTTCACCGGAATGGCCTCCCACCTCGTCTTCCGTTACCATCGGGTCCGGCGCCGCCTGTCGTGCATTAATTTCCCATACCAACAAGCCAGCGGCCACCAACCCCCAAACTGCCATAAACGACCCGAGCCCGAATCGACCTAGTTCGGCCAGCACCAACGCCGACCAGCCGAGCCAGACCATTCCCAGAGTTAAAGCTGCGAAAAAGAGCGGTAAATTCCAGGGGGTTCGCGGTGGCAGAAATCGCCGGATGATGAGAA
>JAWOHK010000232.1:0-9929 GCA_046485205.1 Chloroflexota bacterium
GTGGTCCATGCCGCCCTCGATCTGGGCCGGCTGGCCTATCTGGCGTTCGTCCTCATCGAGGACGGCGGGGAAATGATGGTGATGAGCCTGGCCCTCTGGTATGTCTTTCTGCTGGCTCTGCGCGATGGGAATCCTGTCCTCTACCTGCACGATTTTTTGCGAAATCGCCTCCGGCAGCGCACCATCTTATCGAACTAGGGGTGAATACCGTACGGGCGAGGCAACCGGAAAAAGTTTTTCTTGGTTAACCCGCAAGTTCTTCCCCGGTTACCATGCCCCAACGTCCAAAGCAGATAAGAACGGCTGCCATCCGCATCAGGGGATGGCAGCCGTTGGATTTCTAAAAAGCCGGAGCCCGTCGATCACCGGTTGCGTGACCGGCGACGCCGGCTCAATCCAGCACCGGCCAGCACGGCCAGAGGCAGGATGAGCGCTGACGCGCACAGCTGGCTCCCCGCGCCGCCGCTTGCCGAGTTTGCCGCCGCCGGAGCCAAGGTGGGGTCGGACTGGGCCACGGACCCGCCGCTCGCCGGGGTTGACAAATTTGTCTCAGAAGCAGTTGATTCGCCTCCCGCGCCGGTGATCCGGTAGGCTTGCCCGTCGACGACCAGGATGATCTCCTCGCCCAGAGCCAGCGCCTGCCCCAGTTCCGGCCGGTCGGCCAGCAAGTCGAAGTAGACATCCGAAGCGAAGGCGACGGTCTGCGGCTCGCCGGTCGCCGAGTCAAAGGCGCTGTCGACCCACACGCCGCCGCGCAGGAAGAATGTCCGGTTACCGACCGTCTGCACGACCGGTTGCGCCTGGGCCACCGAGCCGTCCGATGAGAAGGCTATTGTCGCCATCGGCATCGGCGCTTCAGCCATGGCCATGTCCCCCTCCATTGATGCCCGATCGACGGCCGCTTCTCCGCTGACCATCGCCGGGGCGGCCAGTGTATTGGCCGCTTCTTCGAGCACCATCGAGCGCGACTGGGTGAAGATGTCGTCCTCTTCGATCAGGAAGCTGGTGTAGGGGGTGATGATCCCGTAGCGCGTGCTGAGGTTGACCACCGATTGCACCAATTCCGCATCCTCCCCGCCCAGACGAATCTGCTGCATGAGGTGGCCGATAGCCCGTGTCGCCCACAGCCGGGCGATGAAATCCTCACCGCCTTCGTCGCGGAAGGCCAGCCCGTCGTAGGTGAAGGTCTGCTCGCGGCCGTTGGCTGTGCCGGTTAGCGTGATCGTCGCCGGACCGCCGTCACGGTAGCGCCCGGCGATGACCAGTTGCGTGCCGGCGAACAGGTCGGGTAACTGAGCCGGGTAGACCTGGTCGACGCGGGCCTGGCCGTAATCAATGGCGATATCAGTCAGAACCGGCATGCCAACTTTGGCGTAGAAGGCGCTGACCGCTTCGTCGACAGATTGGCCGGGCCGGACATAAGTCGTCGCGCCGCGATGATTGGCCGCCAGGGTGTCGAGCAACGTCGTATCAACGTCATCACCGACGCCAAAAGCGAACAGCCGGGCATTGGTAGGCAGTGCCACACCGATGTTTTCCACCAGCAGACCGGTGTCGGCGATACCTTCAGTCGCTAGCCCATCGGTCAGGAAAATGATCGTCGTCGGCCGCTCACGATTCACCAGATTGGCTGCCTCCAGCAACGCCCCGCTGATGTTGGTTCCGCCCGCGGCGAACAGGCTGTTGATGTATTGGATCGCGCCTGACTCACCGGCCGCTCGCAGTTGCGACTCGTAGAGGCTGACACCGGTGCTGAAGCTGACGACGGCGAAGCGATCCTCGGGGTTCAGGTGCTCGACGACATAGGTAGCCGCAGCCTGAGCCTGGGCCATCTTCTCGCCCTCCATGCTGCCCGACGTATCCAGTACCAGGATGACATCCTTGGCCACGACCTCACCCGGCTCAATACCTGGCGCAACCAGCAAGAGGAAGAAGCCGTCCTCACCGACCGTCTTGCTACTCAGCAAATTCAGGCCAATATCTTCCGGGGTAACGGTGTAGTACAACTCAAAATCCTCGGTCGGAGTGACATTCGTCGCCTCATAACCAACCGTGGCCTCGAAGTCGCCGTCGCGGCTGACGGCCACGCGGTGGCTGGGCGAGTAAATCGTGCGGATGGCTTCGTTGGAGGCCAGATTGACGAGGATGCGCTGCTCGTCCAGGGGGGTGTTGGTATACAGATCGGCCGATTGCGGGTAGACGAAATGGAAGATGCCGTTGTCGGCTGTAAGCAACTGGCTGTATTCGATCTCGATCTTGCGCTCGTCGCGAGGCGGGATGGGGAAGACGTTAGCCTGGATGGCGTCCTGGCCGACGTATTCCAGAAGGGCCGGGTCGCGCAACTGGCGCACGATGGCGTCATAGATGCCGCGAGCTTCGTCGCGGCCCAGGATCTTGGCCTCGATGGGCACGCCGTCGACCCACATGGTCAGCTGGGACACGGCCGCGCCCTTGGGCAGCGGGAAGAAATAGGTGCCTTCCAGCATCCAGTCGTTGGGGTTGCGGAAGACTTGCTCGATGCGCGTGGTGGCAACCTGATCGGCGATGGTCACATCGACGCGCTGGTAGGGAATCTCCAGTCCATCGAAGTTCCATACAGGCGGCACGGGCATAGTGCAGTCAATGCAGATCGGCTCGACCGGTGTGGGAGTGGCCTCCTGCGCGCCGGCGGTTGGCGTGCCCAGCACCACCAACAATACGATGAGTGACAAAACCAGGGTTACCTTCTTCATGTCTTTCCTCCATTGAAATGTCTCTGACTGTAGAGACGCGGAGGAAGAGAGGAAGGTTCCCCGGCGGGCTTTGTTGGGCCTCTGGATGGATTCGGTATGCCAGGATGGTCAAACCTAATCCAGCAGCACGTTTACTTAGACAACCCGGGTCGAGGAGGCGGCTGTTTCGTGTAATGACCAGATAGTGATAGCCACTACAATGCTGGTTGGGTGACGCTGTAGACAGGCTACCCGGTTTCCGGTGGGCGGAAACCGGGTGCCTGCGATTAATCTTATCTCAAATATGGATGGGCTCGCCCTCTACTCCGTGCGCCGCTTCCATCAGCACCTCGCTCAGCGTCGGGTGAGCGTGGACGTTGCGGGCGATCTCCTCGGCCGTCAGCTCGTTGTTGTGGGCCAGCGTCAATTCCGGCAGCAGTTCGGTCACTTCCGGACCGACCAGGTGCGCGCCCAGGATTTCGCCGTACTTGCTATCGGCGATGATCTTCACGAAGCCGTCGCGCTCGCCCATCCCCAGCGCCTTGCCGTTGGGCTGGAAGGGGAATTGACCGACTTTGACCTCATAGCCAGCTTCCCTGGCCTGCACCTCGGTATAGCCGAAACTGGCCACCTGGGGCTGGCAGTACGTACAACGCGGCATCATGCGGAAGTCGAGTGACATCGTCGGGTGCCCGGCGATCGTTTCGACGGCGACGATGCCCATGGCCGAGGCGATGTGGGCCAGCCGATAGTCGGTCGCTACGTCGCCAATGGCATAAATATTGGGCACGTTAGTGCGCATGCTGCCGTCAATGGCGATGTTCTTGCGCTCGCTCAGCTCCACCCCGACCGCTTCGAGACCGATATCCTCGGTATTGGGCGTGAAGTTGATGGCCACCATGCAGATCTCGGCCTCGACCGGATCGCCATTCTCGACCGACACCTTCACGCCCTCCTCCATTTTTTCGATGCCTGTCACCTTGGCGTTGGTCTGGAACTTGACGCCCAGGCGCTTGTAGGCTTTCTCAACCACCTCGCTGACTTCCGGCTCCTCGTTCGGCAACAGGTGGGGCAGCATCTCGAGGATGGTTACATCAACGCCGTAGTTGACCCAGGTATAGGCGAACTCCATGCCGATGGGCCCGCCACCGATGATAACCACCGACTTGGGTAGCGTGTCGGACAGGATGGCCGGAATGTAGGAGATGACGGTCTTGTCGTCGAACTCGACGCCGGGGAAGGGCCGCGGCCGCGCGCCGGTGGCGATAATGATGTTCCGGCCGCTGAGGGTCGTTTCCCCGCCGTCGCTCAGAGCGACCTGAACGGTATTGGCGTCGGTGAGGCGGCCGGTGCCGTCATAGACGTCGATCTTGTTCTTCTTCATTAGGAAGCCCACGCCCTTCACCAGCCTCTCGGAAACCTGGCGACTACGCTTGAAGGCCACGCTGTAATCGAGGTTCAAGTTGTCAAAACTGAAACCAAACTCCTTGGCCCGGTGCTGCAACGTGTGGGCCACCTCAGCGTTTTTCAGCAGTGCTTTGGTGGGGATACAGCCGATGTTGAGGCAAACCCCGCCCATGAATTCTTTCTCGATGATGGCCGTTTTTTGGCCTAATTGGGCGGCGCGGATGGCGGCTACATAACCGCCTGGCCCCGCGCCCAATATTAAGACATCATATTGATCGGACATAGAAACACTCCCGTTAATAAAAGTGACGAGTGTCGAGTGACGAGTTATGAACGAAGATCGCGTTTCAGACTCGTCGCTCGTCGTTCGTCACTCATTACTGAATTGATATAGTTCCACCAACACCCCACCGGTGCTCTTGGGATGGACGAAGGCATAGCGATAGCCACCATGACCGGTCAGGGGTTCTTCGTTGATGAGCTGGATTTCGTACTCGCGCAGACGGGCTATCGTCGCTTCGATATCATCCACTTCAAAGCACATGTGATGAATGCCGGGACCGCGCTTCTCCAGGAATCGGGCCACGCCGGAATCCGGATCGGTCGGCCGGAGCAATTCGACATTACTGGCGCCAACGGGCAAAAAGGCGATGTCAACCCCTTCGGCGGGAACGGATTGCGTTCGCGCCACCGTCAGGCCGAGAGCTTCTTCCCAAAAACGTCGTGCCTCGTCCAGTTCGGGCACGATAATGGCGATGTGGTTGATGCTTTTAATCATACTACCCCTTAGCGCAGTCAATTCTGACTGCGATCTTACTAAATTTGGTTCGCTCAGCAGGATTGGTTGAGTTACTATAGCATATCGGCGATCACCGCTTTTTCCTCGCGCAACTCGTCCTGGGTAATGGCGATCTTGGCTTTGGCGAAATCACTCCAGGGCAAGCCCTGGACGATCTGGCGGCCGCCGCGACCGTCACTGACGACAGGGAAGGAGAACATCAGCCCCTCGTCGATACCGTAGCTGCCGTCCGACGCGATGACGGCCGAAAACCAGTCGCCATCCGCTGTTTTGTATAGGAAACTGCGAACATGGTCGAGGGCGGCGTTGGCTGCCGACATGGCCGAGGACAGGCCACGAGCGGCGATGATGGCCGCGCCGCGCTTTTGAACGGTCTCGATGAACGGGCCGCGCAGCCAGTCATGGTCGGTGATAACTTCCATCGCCGGGCGGCCCTTGATTTTTGCGTTTTCGGCGTCGGGGTACTGGGTGGCGCTGTGGTTGCCCCAGATGGCCAGGTTGCTGACGTCGGTCACGCGCGTACCGGCTTTACCGGCCAGTTGGGCCACGGCACGATTCTGGTCGAGGCGGGTCAGGGCGCTGAATCGCTCGGCCGGAATGTCGCGGGCGTTGTTCATGGCGATGAGGGCGTTGGTGTTTGCTGGATTGCCGACCACGACCACGCGGACATCATCAGCGGCGACGTCGTTGAGCGCTTGTCCCTGGCCAACGAAGATCGTGCCGTTGATCTTGAGCAGATCGCCGCGCTCCATGCCTTTCGAGCGCGGCCGCGATCCGATGAGCAAAGCCCAATTGACGCCATCGAAGGCGACCTTAGGATCGTCGCTGGCGACTATCTTGTCGAGCAGGGGGAAGGCGCAGTCATCGAGTTCCATCATGACGCCTTCAAGGGCCTGCATGGCCGGAGTGATCTCCAGCAAGTGCAAGGCGACGCGCGTGTCCGCACCAAAGACTTCACCGTTTACCAGGCGGGGCAGGATGGAATAGCCGATTTGGCCGGCCGCTCCTGTTACAGCAACTTTGACGAGGTTTGACATCCTTAATACTCCTTGGGAAGGGCCCGGATTGCGCCGGGCGAGGTTTGGGTTGTAAATGGCCCGCTGCCGGACTTCCGGCGCGGATAAATATTTGAGGCGACTTCGCTGATATTATCGGTCTTTTTAGGCCGGGTGGCAATCGAAGGAGGGGAAATTGCTCGCAGATGACACCGAGAAAGTGCCGATCCCCGCAAAACACCCCGGCCCGGTGCTCTGACTAACTAGAAAAATCATGGAGTTCTTCGCGCGTTCGGCGCGTCTGGTCCTGTAAGCGTTAAACCCGCGCTCCCTCAACATCTTCAGCGGGCTATTCCCCTCTGCCGCACGACTTCATAAGACAAGAGAGCGGCCGAGGCCGCCAGGTTCAGGCTATCGATCTGGCCCGCCATCGGAATGCACACGGTCCGGTCAGCCGCCGCCAGCATGGTTTCACTCAGCCCCCAGGCTTCACTACCCACAGCGAGTGCCACCGGGCCGGTCAGATCGGTATCCGTGTAGAAAGTCTCGGCCGCAGGTGAGGCCGCTATGATGCCGATCCCCGCCTGACTGAGCCACCCGATCAGTTCCTCGGCCGGCATGGATACTAACGGCACGGTGAAGGCCGCCCCCATACTCGCACGGATAACATTAGGATTGTTAAGGTCGGTGCCGGTCGCGCCGGTCGCCGTGGGAACAATGACCGCATCGACCCCGGCCGCGTCGGCGGTGCGCAGGATGGCCCCCAGATTGCCCGGTTTCTCGGCCTCTTCAATGATAAGTAAAAAAGGCTCGGCCCGAAAGGACACCTGAGCCAGTGTCCGGGTCAGGTAGGGGATGACCAGTAGCAGGCCGCCACTCTCCCCGCGATAGGCCATCTTGGCAAAGACCTCCGGGGTGACATAGAATACATCGCTCAGGCCGCTTTCGCCCATTGTAACCAGCTGCCCGGCAGCCTTTTCCGCTTCCAGACCGTCTATCAACTCGGGACAAAGGTAGGCTTCAACGGGCACCACATCGTTTCGCAGGGCGGCCGCCACTTCGCGCACCCCCTCAACAGGCGTATGCCGGGCTTCATCGCGGTCGCGCCGGTTATTCAGCTTGATGACCCGCTTGACCCGGGCGTTCTGGAGGCTGGTGATAGTGCTCATGGAGTAGATGACAGGAACCGCCAGGCTTCCGTACCTCGTATCTCATATTTCGTATCTTAATCCGTCACTCGTCGCCCGTCATTTCTTAATATTTCCCTTCTCGATAGGCTTCTTTGCGGGCTAGGTAATTGCCGACCGCGCGCCGCCCGGCCCGGGCCTGAGTATCCGATAACGGGCCGATAACCTTCGCCGGCACGCCCAGTGCCAGCATCCCCGGTGGCACGTGCATACCCGGCGGGACGACTGCCCCAGCGCCGACCATCGCTCCCGCGCCGATGACTGCCCCATCCAGCACCGTGGCCCGGATGCCGATGAGCGCGCCATCCTCTATGTTACAGCCGTGAACGACTGCGCCATGGCCGATGGTCACCTCCGCGCCGATTATACAGGGGAATCCGGCCGAGACATGGAGGACCGCGCCGTCCTGGATGTTGGTCCGGTCACCAATGACGATGGCTGCCTCATCGCCACGCATAACGGTCGAGAACCAGATGCTGACATCTTCCCCCAGAGTAACGTCCCCGCGCACCGTGGCAGTATCGGCGATCCAGACGCTTGGGGGAATGACAGGTTGTCGTAATTCGCTCATGGTGTCCAATCAGATGATTAGCGTTTGATACCGGGCGCGATCATGGCTTCGTCCGACGCCCAGGCAGCTTCCGGCAGAGACGGCTTGGTCTCCTCTGTACCCAGCCATTCGCGGACCAGGGCCACGGCGGCGGCGACGTATGCCAGGCCGCTGACGATCCAGGCGATCATCGCCCCAAAGCTGTAGTCGTTGATATCCAGCCCGGTGAACTGGAAGGTAGCCGGATAATGATAAAAAGGCTCATTGATGAATAGAAGTATAAGCCCGATGATCTTCACCGGCCAGATGCTGACAAAGGCATAGAGAATGCGGACGACCGGATGCATGGGCTCGTGAATCCGGGGCCAGGCAGCGGTAATATGCCACCAGTTCAAGAGAGCGATACCGAGCAGGCTGATCAATTCGACCGCGTGAACCCATGAATAGCGCAAGGTAGCTTGATGGATCGCCGGATCATACCAAAACCAGCAGATGCATAAAAACGCCAACAGCGTAACACCGGGCGCAGTGGCCCACCGCAGGAAACGGCGGATCATTCCGCGCCAGCCGGCGACCGGGGACGGCGGGCTTTTAATAGCGGCCAAAGAACTGGCGCGCCATTTAGTCGGTAGCCCGTGAATCAGAGCCGGTACGGGGTTGGGCAGCATCAACATGCTGGGGATCGAGGCTATGATCAGCATGTGCTGGATGATGCGTGCGCTGAAATACTGTGTCGATAGATAACCGAGAGGCGAGACAAGGGCCACGGCCAGCAACCCCAGTCCAGTCAAAAACAGTACCAGTGACCGCATCGAGGCGGGCGATCGCGGGGCGGGCTTTGTTGTATGAAACCGCTGTAAACGACGCCAGCCTCGTAGATAGACGAGGCCGGCGATGAAGATGAGTGACGTGGCGAGCGACCGGTAGAAGGTCGCCTCTGACCAGAATTCCATTAACACCATTCTAGCAAGGAAAACCGGGCAGGCGCAATCGCGTTGCTCGACCGCTTATATAGCAGCTTCGCCACGTTCTTAGATTGATGTGGTGACCCGGTCCTCACCAAAACTATTCTATTAGTTACATTCCGAAAGCGCGGCGGCCCATTTATCCCGGTTTTTAACCTAACTTTCATCAGCCGGATAATTTATCTCCGCCGCGCCGAGGAACGTTGCCAGCCGTTCGATCGCGCCTTTAATTGCCCTGCGAGTCGCTGCATTTGATTTCACATCCGGCTCAAGGTGGATGGCGTTGACGATCAGCCGGCTGTTCCGGCGATCCATTTTCGGGTCGATTCGGCCGATCAGTCGATCGCCGTGCAGGACCGGCATGGTGTAGTAACCATACTGTCGTTTGGCGGCGGGGACATAGATTTCGACGCGATAGAAGAAATCGAACAACAACTCGGTTCGATCGCGATCGGCGATCAGGTTGTCGAATGGCGAGAGGAGGACCGTCTGCGGCCGCCATTCGCCGGCCTGCAACCGTTCCAGCAGCGGCAGCGTGTCACGGTGGATATACCACGAGTCGGGCCAATCGCCGTTGTCGCCGCGCACGGTGACCTGTTGAATACGCTCCTCGGCTTCCAGCTCGGCCAGCACGCCGGCCAATCCTGGATAGTGGTTGCGAGTGAAGTAGTTACGGATATCGCGCAACCGCCCGACGCCCAGCGCCGGCAGAGCCCGTTCGACGGCCCGCCGCACCACCTCGCGCGCCGGCAGCGGCTCGTGGGCTTGCCACTGGGGCAACTGGTGGGCCATCAGACCCCACTGCTTTTTCAGGCCATAGCCGTTGCCGTCTCGCCCCGTCACGGTAACCTGGCCATGAACCCACAGGTGCTCGAGCATCATGATGATGTGATTGCCATGGCCCCAACCCTGGTGAGGCCAGTCCAACTCGGCCCGGTCTTCGATCTCATCCGCGAACAATGGCCCGCGCTGCTCCAGTTCGTCCAGGATAAATTGCCGGAACGAGTGATTGGCCTCCAGCCATTCGTAATACCGTTGTGCCCAGGCCCCGTTGGAACGTTTCCGGTTGCGCATCTGGTATTGGAACAGAGGATAATCATCGGTCAGGACGATGGATGCGGCATGAGCCCAGTACTCGAAAAGAGCCTTGTCTTCCCACAGCAAACTTTCCAATTCGGCTGGATCATAAGCTCCAAGGCGACTGTAAGGCACCAATAACTGCGTCCGGGCGACCACATTGATCGGATCGATCTGCACGCAAGTGATCTGGCGAATGGTATCGAGTATATCCGCGCGGGTAGGTCGGGCCGCTGGG
>JAWOHK010000251.1:0-22978 GCA_046485205.1 Chloroflexota bacterium
TTCCTCAATCCGGCCCTCAGCTAACAGGCGGTCGACCTCATTGCGCGTCTCGGCCATTTCGGCCGCGAAGTCGAAGGTCGGGGGGTCGGCCGGTGTGATCGGCCGCGGCGGCAACGGCGGGCCAGACGGTTTGGGCGGTACCATTTCCGGGTAGTAGCGTTCGATGACCTGGGGACCAATCTCCAGATCAACCAGAGAGGCAACCGTTTCATTGATCGTCCGTAGGGCAGCGCTGTCGAGATAACGTACGCCCAGCGGTCGCAATGAGAGCCAGTGGTGGGCCCACTCGTGGGCCGTCACCTCGGCCAGCCAGTTGATATTCGAAGTCTCGCGGATCATGGCCGGATAAATGCCCAGGCCGCCAATAGGCACGACCAGGGCCGACATGTCCAGTTCATCGAACACCGCGCTCTCCATCACTTCTTTTGCCTCAGTCGCCAGCCCCGGAACCAGAGCGGCATAGTCGGCCTGTTCGATGCGATCGCGCGGTGAGACGATGAGCATGTAAGGCACTGGCGACATGGTCATCAAAACAGGCGGGAAAGTAACCCCGCCGATGGTCAAGCCCTCCTCGCGCAGGAGGGACGCGACCTGCCGTTGGACGATGGCTTCGGCCACAGGTTGGCGGATGGTCAGTTCGCGACGGATGGCGTCAACTTCGGCCTGTTGGGCGGCTGCGGCCTGGACCGGATTCGCTTCGACCGGGTCGGCGTAAATGCGTTCAATTTCAGCTTCAAGTATCTGGGCGGCCCGTATTTGCTGGAGGTAACCCATCACAAAGCCGCTTTCCACCTCGCCGGGCAAGAAGGATTGGATGTCGGCCAGGAAAGCTTCGGCTTTGACGCTCAGCGCGTTCAGGCTCCAGACCAGGAAATCGAATTGGTTCTCCTGGCCGACGATTGCCCTCAGCCGGAATCGGGGATCGCCAAAAGCGGGCCACTCTGGCGCTACAATGACGATCGCCAAGAGTACCACGCTCAGTAAGCGCAGGCTCACCCAGGCACGATACCAAATCATGTTCCTGATCATAGTGCCCTATACGGACGATACAACCGCATGGTTCGGTGTTTCACACTCCCCTCATATGCCGGGCTCGCCGGCGAAGCCCCAACCGTCCGGCGGCCGGTTTCACGATCAGCGCTTACCTTTTTCCGGTGTTGGGGTACAATCCAGTTCAGGAGGTGATCCTTATGGATAGAAGGAGATCCCGCCAG
Source organism: Chloroflexota bacterium (assembly GCA_046485205.1). Classification (GTDB taxonomy): domain Bacteria; phylum Chloroflexota; class Anaerolineae; order Promineifilales; family Promineifilaceae; genus Promineifilum. The sequence goes on from JAWOHK010000251.1 coordinate 1,215, forward strand.
GGAACGAGGCGCGCCAGCCGGCGCATGGAGCCGGCCAGTCGGCTGGAGGATCTGCCTCGCGTCCGTCCGCGCCTGACAATGCTTGACCGCGAAGATTGTCTGCGCCTCCACCAGGCTTCGTGTACCATCCTGGCCGAGACGGGAGTCCGTGTTTATAGCCAGGCGGGGCTGGATCTGCTCCGGGCCGGTGGTGCGCATACGGACGGAGACCTGGTGCGAATATCCCCTACGCTGGTGGAATGGGCGCTCTCAGCCGCACCGCGCCGATTTGATCTCTATCGACGTGGCGGTGACGAGGTTGCCATCCGCCTTGACGGGCAGGCGGTTACATTTGGACCGGGCTCAGACACCTTGCGCTATTTGGACCCACGCACAGGCGAGCGGCGTGATTTTCGTTTGCGCGACCTGGCTGATTGTTATCGCGTTTGTGATGCCTTGCCGGAAATCGATTTTGTCATGTCAATGGGCATCCCGCGTGACGTCCCGCCGGAGCGCTATTTTCGCTACCAGTTCGCAGCTATGCTGCGCCACACGACCAAGCCAACCGTGGTTGTTTGCGATACCCTGGCTGACATGGAAGCTATTGTCGCTATGGCCGCCGCCGCGGCCGGCGGTCTGGACCAGCTGGCCGAACGCCCTACCTTGCTGCTCTACTCCGAGCCTTCCAGCCCGCTGCAACATTCTCGCGATGCCACCGACAAGATGCTGTTTTGCGCTCGCACGCGAATCCCGGTCACCCACTCCCCGGCACCGATGATGGGCGGCACAGCCCCGGTGACCCCGGCCGGCGCCGTGGCCCTTGGCAATGCCGAAACCCTAAGCAGCCTGGTCATCCACCAGCTTCAACAACCCGGCGCGCCCTTTCTCTACGGTCATGGTGTCCATCACCTGGATATGAAAGAGATGATCAGTGTCTATGGCGCGCCGGAGTTCCAGCTGGCACGCGTCATGGCCGCCGAAATGGGCCGCTTTTACCAGTTACCGGTGTGGGGTTATAGTGGCCACAGCGACAGTAAGGTCATTGACGGCCAGGCGGCGGCCGACGCGCAATTTTCGGTGCTGATCGCCTTGCTGGCTCGCACCAACCTCAATCACGATGTGGGCTATCTCGAAAGCGGCCTGACCGCCTCGCCGGAGTTTGTGGTGCTGACCAATGAGATTATCAGCCAGACCCGCAACTTCGCCGCCGGTGTTCGTCTGGACAACAAGGCGCTGGCTCTCGATGTCATCGATGAAGTCGGCCCCGGCGGCCAGTTTCTCAGCCATGACCACACCCTGGGTCTCTGGCGCGAGCTATGGGTTCCCCAGCTGTTCGATCGGCAACGATTGGACAAGTGGCAGAAAGAAGGGAGTCGATCGATCAATGATCGACTGCGCGCGGCGACGGTGGCCTTACTCGACACGCACCACCCTGAGCCAACACCGGTCGCTGTGGATGCCGAAATAGCCTACATTCTGGAGGATGCCAGTTTTCTGGAACGGTTCTGAACCAGAACCGGACAAAAAAAGCCGCCGAAATTCGGCGACTTATATTATCGATTAATTGAACGGCAGGTCCGGCCTTACTCTATTGCTTGCGACGCGGGGCCGGTCACATCGACCGCTTCCATATAGAAATTCTCGACGTAGTCTTCACCGCGATTCATTCGTGAAGAGAGAATTCCCGCCGCCAGAACAAGGATAGAACTGAATACAGATGCACCAAGCAAAGCCAAAAACCATGTCATTGTAAACTACCTCTACAATGGCGAGGATGATATGGTCTTTATGATTCCCCACCGTAAGAAAGTTCGTAAGGTTATGGGCCTAAAATATTTCCTTTAATGTAATGCAGGCATTATATAGGTTTTAAGCTCGCTTGTCTACCCCTCAGTGTGAAAAAACGGTTACAATCCGGTTGCAAATGATCAAGCCCTCATTAGTGTTGTCCACCGCTTCGATCGCTTAAAGTCCTTTCCACTGTGGTTTGCGCTTGTTCACGAAGGCATCCATTCCCTCTTGCTGGTCTTCCGTACTGAACAACATATAGAACAGCCGGCGTTCGTGATCCAGCCCGGCTTGTAATGGCATTTCATAGACCGCGTTAACCGCCTCCTTAGCCAGCCGTAAGGCGATCGGTGCACGGCCGGCGATCTCGGCCGCCAGCTTGATCGCTTCATCCAGGTAAACCTCGACCGGGAAAACGCGATTGACCAGCCCGGCGCGCAGCGCTTCGCCGGCTGTCAGGAAACGGCCGTTCAGCACCATTTCCATGGCCATCGACTTGCCGACGGCCAGGGTCATCCGTTGTGTCCCGCCCGCGCCGGGGATGACGCCCAGGTTGATCTCCGGTTGGCCGAACTGGGCGGTCTCACTGGCCACGATCATGTCGCAAGCCATAGCCAGTTCGCAACCGCCGCCGAGGGCATAACCGGAGACGGCGGCAATGACCGGTTTGCCGATGCGCCGCAGCCGATCCCATTGGTCAATGAACGAATTGGCCATCATCGAGGCCGGCGTAGCCGTCATCATCTCCTTGATGTCAGCTCCGGCGGCGAAAGCCCGCTCGTTACCGGTGACGACCAGACAACCAACTGCCTCATCGACGTCAAAAAGGGCCAACGCGTCCATCAATTCGGTCATGGTCTCGCGATTCAAGGCATTGAGGGATTTCGGCCGGTTCAGTTGGACGACGCCGACGCGCCCCTCTACGCGAGTTAAAATATTCTCATAGCTCACGGATTCCTCCTGTTTACACGTTGAATTGAAAGACGTCGTAAATTTCAGACAGCCGCTCTGAAAATCGGCGTAATCTGTGGATACTTTTTCTTTTTCTCCCTATCTATCCGCTAAACGCGGTAATCACTCTCTCGTCTGGGCCACAAACGCCAGATAATCACCGCGAACAGTGCGCTGATGAATAGATACACGGTTCTGATACCTGACACGGACATATCGTCCGGCGGCTGAAAGACAAACCAGACCGTGAAGCTTTGCAATGCCTGGATGAGCACCGGCCCCAACAGGCTGCCGGTACGAAGCCGGATCATGCCATACAGTACACCCCAAGTCAGAAAGTACAGTAATCCGGGCAATTCGGGCACAAACGACTCCTGGAACAACAGGAAGCCAACCATGCCATACAAAATGCCGCTGCCGACCGCGGCGGCCAGAGGCCCCCGCCAGTCGGCCAGCGCCCTAAACACTAGCCCGAAAGCCCATACCTGGGTTGCGAAGGCTTCGAAGAGTAACAGATAAAAGAAAGCCCGACCCGACCCCTCCGAGCGAGTGGCGACAGTTTCAATCAAAAAGGTGATTTGCACAATCGCTTGGCCATCCTCGGCGTAGCTGACCGATGGCCATTGGGGTAGGAAGCGGCCGATCAATACCAGGACCCAAGCTAGCACCGCGAAGCCGATTCCGGCCCAGAGCGGACGCTTGCCGCGAAGACCCAGACCGCGCAAACCATAATAGCGCAGACCGATGAACAAGGCGGCCACACCCAACGCCGCGAAAAGCGGTGCGGCCGAAGGAGGGGTTCCGCCTTCCTGGACAAACCGGGCGCCGAACAAGATGCCCACCAAAAACGCCAGGGCTAGCGGAACCAGAATGGCGAACAGCACCCGGGACAGCGCAACGTTGGGTGCCAACGGCTCCGTGGATAAAGATTCGCCGGTGGGTGAATCTCCGGCCAGTGGATCAGACATAGTTGAATTTTAACATCCGACGCGGGATTGTCATGTTAGCCAGATTGTGTCCCGGCTGCGCTTCGGTTAAACTCACACATCTATGAGCCAGCCTGTCGAGTCGGGAAGCCCGGCCTGGGCCTGGGATAACCGGCGTTTGTTCCAGCTGGGAGTCCTGACATTTGCCCGGCTATGTCTCAATACTGTCCTGCGGATTGTCTATCCATTCGCCCCGGCCTTTGCCCGTGGCCTCGGCGTACCGGTAACAACTATTTACCTGCTCATCTCCGTTCGGAATATGATCAGTCTGTTCAGTCCTTTGTTCGCGTCTTTGCCGGAACGCTTCGGAAGGCGCGTGGTGATGGCTGTCGGGCTTATCGCGTTCGGGCTATCTGCTCTACTGGTCGCCTTGTTTCCGACGTTATGGACGTTCGCTATCGCGCTCATCGTTGGCGGCTTGATCAAGGTTATTTTCGACCCGGCGATGCAATCGTACCTGGGCGACACGGTGCCTTATGCCCAGCGCGGCCGGGCTATGGCTGCCACCGAATTCGCCTGGAGCGGCGCTTTTCTCATCGGCGCGCCGCTGACTGGCTGGTTGATCGCCCAGCAGGGATGGAATGCCCCATTCCTGTGGTTCGGCTTGGCCGGGTTAATGGCAGCCATCCTGTTGTGGCGCGTTCTGCCGGGTGCGCGCAAGGGCGAGCATGGATCGATCAGTCTCATGTATGTGTGGCACATGTTGCAGCGTCACCCAGTTATCTGGGCCGCGGCCCTCTACATGATGCTGACGATGGTGGCCCAGGAAACCTTGTTCATTGTTTATGGCGACTGGATGGAAGGCTCCTTCGGTCTTAGCCTGACCAGTCTAGGGCTGGCCACCGTCCTGATCGGTCTGGCTGAACTGGGTGGCGAAGCCACAGCCGGCTTATCGGTCGATCGTTTCGGCAAGCGGCCGGTCGTCATCCTGGCCGGACTGCTCAATATGGCCATCTACCTGATTATCCCGCTGACCACCAACAGTCTGCCGCTGGTATTGACCATGTTGATCGCGTTATTCTTCACTTTTGAGATCGCCGTCGTCGGGGCCATTCCGTTGCTCACCGAACTGGTGCCGAAAGCTCGCGTGGCGGTCATGTCGATGAGCCTGGGGGCGATGGCTGCCGGGCGCACTATCGGCTCGCTCACCGGGCCGGTGATTTGGGAGCGGGCAGGATTGCCCGGTAACAGTATCGTGGCGGCGGTCATGATGTTGCTGGCTGTCCTCGTCCTGGCTCGCTGGCTTCACGAAGCCAAGGAGGTTTCTGCATGACTCAATCTGTTGATCTGTTAATCCATTCGGCCGGGCAGTTAGTGATGGTTCCACCGCACGAGGCGGGTCCACAACGCGGCCAAGCCCTGGGCAATCTAGGAGTGATTCTCGACGGCGCGGTCGCTGTCGCTGGCGGGCAGATCGTCGCCACCGGGACTTCGGCTGATTTGCTCGACCGTTATTCAGCCGCGACGACTCTCGACGTCCAGGGCCGCTGCGTCATGCCTGGCTTTGTCGATCCCCATACCCACCTGCCCTGGTATGGCGACCGCGCGGCCGAATTCGAACAACGCATCTCCGGGGCAACCTACATGGAAATCATGACTGCCGGGGGCGGGATCATGTCCACGGTGCGCCGGACACGCGAAGCCGGCCTCCCGGAGCTGGTAGACGATAACCGGCCGCGTCTGGCGCGCATGCTGCGTTACGGCACGACGACTGCTGAGGCCAAGACCGGCTATGGCTTGGAGACGGTCGCGGAGTTGAAGCAACTGGAGGCTATTGTGATCCTCGACAATGCCCAGCCGGTCGATCTGATCCCGACTTTCCTGCCCGCCCACGCCGTGCCGGCTGAATTCAAAGATGACACCGAGGGCTATGTGCGCGCGGTCATCGAGGACATGCTGCCCGCCGGAGCGGTGTGGATGCGCCAGCACGGCGTCCATCTTTTCTGCGATGTCTTCTGCGAAGAGGGTGTGTTTGACCTTGATCAGACCCGCCGCATCCTGGAAGCGGCGGTGGCCCTCGGTTATCGGCTCAAAGTGCATGCCGACGAATTCGTAGGCCTGGGCGGCACGCGGCTGGCGGTGGAGTTGGGAGCCGTCTCAGCCGATCATCTCGTCAACACGCCGGAGGCCGATATCGCCGCGTTGGGCCGGGGAAATACGATCGCCGTCGGCTTGCCCGGTACGCCTTTCGGTTTGGGCCATCATGACTATACTCCGGCCAAAGCCATCCTGGAAGCAGGTGGCGCGCTGGCTCTGGCCACAGACTGCAACCCCGGCACGGCCTGGTGCGAATCGATGCAGCTGGTTATCGCCCTGGCCTGCCGTTACATGAACCTGACTCAGGCCCAGGCCATTGTTGCCGCAACGCTCAACGCGGCGTTTGCCGTCGGCCGCGGCCACGAGATCGGCAGTCTGCTCCCCGGTTATCAAGCCGACATCCTCATCCTCGACGTCGATGATTATCGCCAGCTGGGCTACCGTTTTGGCACCAACCTGGTGGACATAGTGATTAAGCGGGGAAAAATCGTTGTCATGAATGGAGTCCTGGCCGCCGGCCGTACGATCGTGCAGGAGATCTAATTATGCCCTCTATCAATCTGACTTCTACGGAAATCCTCTGGATTGTGGCCGCCTTGTTGGGCCTGGTGGTCATCCTGGCCATCCTACGCTTCGTGCTCAGCCTGGCCTTAGGCCTCATCCGCACCATATTCTTCATCGGCCTGGGCCTCATTCTATTCTATTCTTTGTACCTCCTGTTTCTGCGCTAGGGCAGGATGGGGCTATAATGGAGGGATGATTATTCGACAATGTGCATTCATCGTCCTGGTGGCGATGCTGTTGGTAACCGCAGCTTGCCGGGAAGATGGTGGTACCGAGGGCACTTCACCGGCCAGTAACGGCCAGGTCGTGACCGCCGATGTGACCCAACCACCGCCGGCCATCGCCACAAATACCCCGGTCCCGCCGACCCCGACACCAACCGCGCCGCTGGCCGCTCTGGTCAACGGGCAACCGATCTATCTGGCTGATTACGAACGAGAACTGGATCGGTACGAGGCCGCCATGGGCGATGAGATGGAAGAAGGTTATCAAGATCAGGTACTGGATGCTCTAATCGAGCGCGAGTTAATCCTGCAGGCCGCGACCGATGCCGGCGTAACGGTTTCCCCGACAACTGTCGACGAACAGTTGGCCGAGTTAGCAGAGCAGGCTGCCGGCGCAGGCGGTCTAGATGCCTGGCTCCAGGCTAATCTCTATACCGAAGAGGAATTTCGCGAGGCGCTGACGGCCGAACTCATCTCAGCCGAGATGATCGACCTGGTTACGGCCGAGGTACCGCGTGCGGTGGAACAGGTTCGGGCGCGGTATATCCAAATGGACGACGGAGATCTGGCGCAATCGGTACTGGAGCGGGCGCGCGCCGGCGATGACTTCGGGTTTCTGGCTCAGCAAAACTCGGTCGATCGGGTCACCGGTGATTTCGGTGGCGACCTGGGCTATTTTGCGCCGGGGTCGTTGTTGGTGCCGGAGGTAGAGGCGGCAGCCTTTGCTCTGCAAGCGGGCGAGATCAGCGATGTGGTCGCCGTGACTCGCGAGGACGGCAGCACTGTTTACTTCATCGTGCAGGTAACCGACCGCGATCCCAATCGTGAATTGACAGCCGACGCCCTTCACGCCTCGCTGCAGGCGGCCTTTCTGGATTGGCTCGAACAGTTATGGGCCGGGGCAGTGATCGAGCGGTTTGCCCCTCAGGGACGTTAGCAGTCGCCCTTTACGGGCAGCCATAGGCTAAACTGACCCTGACCAGACCCGTGCGATTTCCTCGTAAGCGGCCCTCAACTGAGGGTCCTGGGCGCGGCGTGCTTGTTTACACATCCGTTTGTTAACCAGCCACCGGGCTATCTTTTGCTTCAGGCGGCCGTGGTGCTTACGGTAGAGTTGGGCACGACTGGTCCACAGGTTAACCATCGACTTGGCCGGATTCTGGCGTGTGCTTTCCCCGCCAAAATGGACGATCTCAGCCGAGGGCACGACGTAGATCTCCCAGCCCGATTCGCGCACGCGCCAGCTCCAATCGATCTCCTCGCAATACATGTGAAACGATTCGTCGAACCCCTGGGTCGTTTCGGCCACATCGGCGCGCACCAGCATCGTCGCGCCCAAAGGATGGTCGATGGAGAATGGCGAGCGATTCGTGCGATAATAGCGGCGTGGGTAGCGGCCATTCAACCGGCTTTCATACAATCGCGGCGGCAAAGCAAACAAATCAAAGATCAGCTGACCCAGCCCGGGAAAACAGAAGCCGCTGTGCTGCAAACGACCATCGCCGTAAACCAGTCGCGCGCCGGCCATTCCGGCTTTCGGTCGCTCGTCCAAAGCCTTCACCAACTGGCCTAATGCACCGGGGCGAACCAGGGTATCGGGATTCAGGAAGAAGTAATAGCGCGGGTGATGTTCCGAGGCCGCGCGCATGCCCTGGTTATTGGCCGCGCCGAAACCGGCATTGTGGCTATTGGCGATGACATGTACCTGGGGGAACAGGTCGGCCAGGATCTCGACCGTGCCGTCGGTGGAGGCGTTATCGACGACCCAGATGGACGCGCTCAGGCGCGATTCCTGAAATTCAGCCGCTAGTGAACGCAGGCAATCTGACAGATAACCGCGCACATTCCAGCTGACAATGATGACGGCTACATCAAGCATGTCAATCCATTGCTGCCCAGAGATCGGCAGCGTCAAGGTCGAGCGTGTTGGTGATAAAACGAATTGGGTCATAATCTGAATCTTCAGCTGGCTCCAGCCCTGTCCAGCTATAAAGGTCGGCCGAACAGAGAGATGATTGACAGGCATCGGAAGCGGCGAAATCGACCAGCGTGGCCAGCGTTTGCCGGGCCAGCCCGAAAGGGAAGTCCGCTCCCAGTACCACCGTTTCTCTGGGGATCGGGGCGCCCAGAGTCAATATGCGCGTCACATCAAAAATATCAGGTGTAGTGTCGAACAGGCGCGAGCGAGCGTCGCGCAGCCGGTAACCGCCACCGGCCGGCTCTCCGGCCACCACCACGTAGCCGATAGGGCTGCGCGTCGGGGAGATACCCAATACCCGCCATACTTCGGGGTCCGTTTCGCCATATTGCCAGATGCCATCAAACGGCATGATCGGTGGCACAAAAACGGCCGTGGCGAAGTCGGCTTCCCCGTTGCGCAAGGCCAGGAGCGCGGTCGTGTCCTCTGGCGTGTTAATGATTTCGCCGGGCGTTACGCCGGCCTCGGCCATCAAGGCTCGAAAATAAAGCTCGTTTGCCAAGGTACCGGTGTCAGATACGACCCAACGCTGCCCCGCCAGATCGTCTAGCGAACCGATACCGCTGCCCGCGCTGGTGACGATCATGCCGGTTTCCCAGGCCAGCTCATCACTTCCCCGCGCCACCAGGACTGCTTGAGAATCACACCGTTCGCGGGCGATAGTATAGGCGGCCGCCGATATGAAGGCGATCGTATCTCCTGGCGCAGAACACAGTAGATCGACGACCTTTTCTTCATCGTCGGCGATACCGACCACGAAATTAACACCGGTGGCCGCCTCCAGTGCCTGGGCCAGCGCTTCTCCACGTTGCATGATAACCGCCGTATTGGCAACCGGGGGGAAAAGTAGTTGTACCGGCCGCTCATCGGTTCCTAGCGGCGGGGGGGTGACTTCAATGACAGCTGTCTCCGTGACGATATTGATTACCGGGGCCAGGGTCGGCAGCGGCGATGACGGCGGTTGGGTCGGCGCGAGAACGGTCACGTCTCGCTCCACCACGCGGGTCACCTCCACAGGCAGGGGAGCGGGTTGACATGCAGCCAACATCAGCCCTGTTGGGACGACCACAAGGAAAGTAATCAGAAGCTTTAATGCTGGACGATTGTGTTTCATCGAAAAAAAAGACTGACACATAGGCCAGCCGGTGTAAATGTCAATCTGAGTTGCCGTCCAAAGGCGACGGGTACGCATAGTGTATCAGCGCCGATGAAGACTCAGAGCAAATCGGGTGATTATCGCCTACCACACGACTACCCGTAGTGTATCCGGTTGGCTGGCTGTCCCCAATCAAACTAAGCGGAGATTAATAGTCCATGGAATCGGCCGATTTCGCCGATTTCAAAGCTTAAGTACCTTGTAACTCAAGATTTTAAAGTTCATTAGTAGCGACTTCAGTCGCGTTCTTCAGAGACGTCGCTGAAGCGCTATTACGCACAAGTTATGGTTATTTGTGTAACAGTGTGTTTAACTGGAAGATGACAAGAAGTCAAAAAATCAGGCGTGGAAGAACCAACTCTGCGTTATGGTCGTTAGTTGGTTGTTGGGGCCGGGCGAACAGGGATCAGGCGCGGCTCGCAGGTCACCTCTGTCGTGGGGCCGGGGATATCAACCAGCATGTCGCGCGCATCGACGCGATTATTAAACTGCGAGATCTCGACATCCTCGTGGATCAAACCGGCCCAGATGGGTTGAGGGTTGCGGTTACCGAACACTTCGACCACCCGGATGCCGCCAGTGATAAGGGCGCGATCGCCGGGCATCAGATAGTAATGCCCGTCGATCTCCGTCAGATCTTCAGGATTACCGAGCGACCAGCGGTAGGGGTAATTGCTCAACTCGTTCTCGAAGCCAATGGCCGCGCGCCACGCGCCTGACTCCGTTTGCCAGCCGAGCGTGTTGTAATTCCAGTCGGAGTCATAGACCAAGCCGGGGCCGGGGCCGGTAGTGCGAATCGGCGTGTTGCCATAGTTCTGGACAGTCATCGTGAAGTAAATCGTGTCGCACAAGGCGACGGCCGTCGTACTCCACTCGACTGTATTGCCCGTCGGCGGCGAGAAGATCTCCGCCCGCGGCACGCCGCCAAACATGATCGTCAACTCGTCCTCAACCTGCAACCGCTGACCTTCCTGATCCTCAGCCACAGCGATGACCGGATAGGTGCCGTCAGGAGGCGGAGTCACGCCTTGATCCACGCCACCCTCATAATCGTAATAATGGCGGCCGGGCATATTGGCGGGGATTTCCCGCTCCTGTTCGGCGATCGGCAATTCACGCCCATCGGGTAATTGCAGAAAGACGCGCACCCGCGAGACTTCATTTGGCAGGAAATATTGAATCAGCGCGCGATCATCAATTCCATCGCGGTTAGGCGTGAAGATATTCTTGTCAAGGGAAAAGTTGCGCACTTCAGGCAGATCGGTGGTCGCGTCGGCGATGGTGATCGTCCCGCTCGCGGTTTCCGTAGTGCCATCGAAGTCAGTCGCTTCGATGGTCCAGGTATACTCACCATCGCGCAGCAATCGCGCCAGTATTTCGCCCTCTATCGATTCATCGGGCAGGTGGTAGCCATCGACGACGCCGCTGAATAAGACTTCGTAGATTCCTGCGCCGCGCGAGCGAGCCTCCCGAAAATAGAAGCGTTCGCCGTCTTCGTTTTCGAAATAGATCGATACATCCGCGTTGCGCGACAGTTCATAGCGGATCGGTGTAACATCAGCGAGGCCGTCGGCGTTAGGCGTGATGACCGTGTCGCGAACCGAAGCGTTGCGCAACAAACTGCGATCACCATTGAGCAGGCGCCCGGCCAACAAGACCGCCAGGAGAACCAGGGCAGCAGCGATCAGGATGACGACCAGGACGGCCGTCGCGCGATTGGAGGATAGCATTTTACCCACGGCAGTAGTTTAACAAAGGGCTATATTCTAGGCAGGGACGATTAACCGGTGCTCACCCCACGTTCAGCGTTTGGTCATCCGGCACGCGGGACGGCCGGCGGTGGGCTAGACGACGTATCACTATCCAGACGAAGGCGATGATGGCCACGACCAGCGAAACCAGCGTTGCCACGGCGATGCCCGTCTCCAACCCGAACAATGGCAACGAACGGCTGTCCAGTCTCACCAGTTCCAGCAGGCTGCGGCCGACCGCATAGGCAATGAAGTAGAGGGCCATGATCTCGCCCGGCAACAGCCGGTCGCTCCGCCGCCGCGCCAGCCAATAGAGGACGAAAAACGTCATCATACTCCAAAGCGACTCGTAGAGAAAGGCCGGATGGAACCATTCAAACTGGACGTAGTCGGGCAGCCGGTAGATGGGATCAATGGTAATCGCCCAGGGCAAATCGGTCGGCCGCCCATATAATTCCTGGTTGAAGAAGTTACCCCACCGACCGACAGCCTGGCCCAACGCCAAACCAACGACGGCCAGATCAGCCCAGCCGAGGGTCGATAGCCGGTTGCGCCGGGTGTAAATCAGCAAACCCAGCAAACCACCTACAATAGCGCCGTAAATCCCCAACCCGCCGCCGCGAAAGTTGAGCAACTGGTAGGGATTGCGAAAATAGTCCAGCGGTGAAAAGATGCCGACTGCCGCCATACTCGGTGACGGCGTGAGGATGTGATAAAGGCGAGCCCCGATCAGGGCCAGAACGAGGATTATTATCAGGGCGTTCCAGACATGGTCCGGGTTCCACTGCCGCCAGGGTGCATCCTCGATCCAACGGTTCTCGACGCCGTCCAGGGCCAAGAGCTCCTCGCGCACGGCCTCTTGCTTCGGTTTTTTCAGACCCAGGCGGCGCGGATCTAATCCGAATTCCCAGAGAACCCGGCCCAGGGTCGAAAAGTTTCGGGCCGAAAGCTCGGCGACTAAAGGTTGAGAAAAACCGGCATCATCCAGAGAAAGGTCACGAATGGCGGCGGGAACACTATCGGTGAAAACACCCTCGGCGCGACCAGCGGCCAGCCGCGACGCCACCCAGGCTCCCAGGGCGACACCGGTAACGATCCAAATGCCGTACCAGTAGATAGGAAAACCGAAGATGGTGAGCGCTGCCCGTGGCGGCGTATTGCCAGTCGCCAAATGGTAAATGAAGAGTGCGCCGGCAATGATGATAAACAGACCGATGGCATACCAATACGGCTCGAGGCGCTTCAGTCGGGCCATAACGGGTTAACCATCCGCCGTGCCGGACTGCTTCCAAACGCTGTACATCAGCTGAAAGAAGGTGATGTAGGTAAACACGGCCAGGATCGCAAGGGCGTATTGAGGCAAGTTAAGAGCCAGAAAGACGATTAACACGAGGTACCGTTCGACCCGGCTGAGGAGTCCGACTTTGGCTTCGAAGCCTAAGGATTCGGCTCGCGCCCGGGCATAACTGACCATGAGCGAGCCGGTGGCCGCCAGATAGGCCACGGCTACCATCAACGGGTAGTCAGTGACGTAATAGTAATATAAAAAGCCCCCAAAGAGAGCTATCTCGGCCAGGCGGTCCAGCCCCGAGTCCAGGAACGCGCCAAATCCGCCTTGCTTGCGTCCCAGCTTGCGCGCCAACGCCCCATCGAGGGCGTCCATCGGGGATAATACGGCAATGGCCAGCGCTGCCCAGCGAAACTCGCCAATGGCGATCAGGTAGGCAAAAAAGACATGGGTGAGAAATCCAAGTACAGTGAGAAGATCCGGCGAGAAGTGAAAGCGCGCCAACGTATCGACGATTGGCTCAATAATGCCCCGCGTGCGTACCCGGAGGGTGTCCGTCAGGGTCAGGCGCTTGGGTTCAGATGTATCCGGATTCATGGCTGTTCTCCCCAAAATTGATTAGCGGATGCTAGCGAAGGTCTTCAGCCTTGTCAAGCGCACTGTGGCCGCAGAAAGGGCATACTCGACACGAATGTGGATGAGACAGCGCTTTCGATCGGTCACTCTTAAGGTGATACAAGGTCGCGCTGTCCCAACCTTGCGATTGTTTGCTAATACGCACGTGCACTTGTGGCCCAACGCTGTATAGGATAACACAGCAAAAAGGCCGGGATTTTGTGCCCGGCCAATCGGCAAAGAAATCAATGGGCGGCCATATCGGCATAGCTGCCCTCTTCTCTCCTCTCATCAACGAGAGTAACCGATATAGGTGAGACAACGGCCGGATTTCGCGGCTGGGACAAGTATCGTCCGGCGGCCGTTGCCTCGCCCTTCGTTAACGATTAAGCGATTCCTGAAGCGCGCTCATGCGGTTGGCGACGCTGTCATCGACAATGCGGTCACCGACGCGAATAATCAGTCCGCCCAGGATCGTCGGATCGACTTTGAACTCGATATCCCGCGCGCCCAGCACCTCCCTGGCCTGGGCCTTCTCGGCATCTGTCAGTGGCAAGGCGCTGGTGACCATTGCCCGCTCACCCTGGAGTGTGGAGACTTCGGCCGGAACCTTGCTGAAAAAATCGCCAATGAGTTCGTGTTGCCGTTTCTCGTCGAGCGATTCGCCAACCAGCCGGTTGGCTGCGGCGATGGAGATCGCTGCGACCTGGCTGCGCAAATTAGACAGAATTTGATCGCGCTCTTCCATGGCTTCGGTCTGGGCCGTGGCGATGATGCCCTTCGCGTCTTCGCGCGCCTTGTGTTCGACGTCTTTGGCGGCTTGTTCAGCAGCGACGACCGCCTCGCGGCGAATGCTGGAGGCTTCAACCCGGGCTTCATCCAGGATACGCTTGGCCTCCGCGTCCGCGTTTTCGCGGGCGATAGCGGCTTGCCGAGCATCCTCCAGTCCCTTGGCGATCCGCGCCTTGCGCTCGTCGAGCACGCGCAGGATCGGCTTATAAATAAAGGCCGTCAACAGCAAGAGCAAGGCCGAGATACCCAGGATTTGGGTTAGCAGGTAGCCTAAGTTAATACCTAATGCTTCCATTCGTGTGTCCTTTTATATGTGGCGATTAGTGAGCAACCGGGCCAAACCCGGTCGCATCATTAGAACACAAACAGGATGATGAGCGCGACCACCAGAGCGTAGATAGCTACGGCTTCGGTGAACGCGATACCCAGAATCATGTTTGTCTGAATATTACCGCTTGCGTCCGGATTGCGGGCAATACCTTGCACCGCACCACCGACCAGAATACCGATACCGGCACCCGCGCTGATGGCGCCCAACATCGCCAGGCCGGCACCAATGGCTTTCAAACCCTCTGCCAGAGCGGCTGCAGACAATGGATCCATGTAAATATTCCTCCGATGTACAATTATTCTTTGGCGGCCATTCCGACTATGATGGCCACCAGGATTGACAAAATGGTATTGGATAAACAGGCGCTCGCTTAGGCGACCGTCTGTCCCATCAAACGTGATTAATGATGTTCCTCTGCGCCATGATGCTCGGTGGCGCTGCTCATGAAGATGAGCGTCAGCAGACCGAACACAATAGCCTGGATGAGGCCGACAAAGAATTCAAGCCCGAAAAAGGCGATGTTCAACACACTCAGGATGAAGGACATCACAAATAGCAGGACCATCCCGGCGAACATATTGCCCAAAAGACGGAAGGAGAACGATAGAATCTTTGAGATTTCACTGATAAGTTCCAGCAGACCGACCGCCGGGTCGATGGCCGCTATCGGATTCTTCACGACCGAATCTCCCCAACCTTTCTTAAGGAAGGGGAAGAACTTGGTTAAATAACTCCCTCCGAGATGTTTGAAGCCGTAGTACTGGACCATTACCATCGCGATCAGGGCGAAGGCCAGGGTCATATTAAGGTCGGTGGCGGCCGGGCGGAAGAACGGCACAATAGTCCAATCGGCCGCCTCAGGATTGGTACCGATCTTGTCGCCATGCGAATCCGTCTCAACCGCCGCTGTGGGATCAGCGTTGTCAGGTCGGATTAAAAACAGACCGTCGCGCAAACCCCAGGCATTTTCTTCATCAACCGCCAGGGCAGCTTCGTGAATGGCGTCCTCTATCTCATCAAGGGTCGGCGGCGGCAGGCCTAGAGCTGCTCGTTCGGCTATTAGTTCCTTACCGGCTTTCTCACCAATGAAGTGGGGCTTATGCTCCCACAGACCTATGCTGTCAAAGCCGGGAAAGAGACCCATCCAGTTGGAAACCAGAATGATTAAAATGAAGCTCATGAAGTAGGGGAAGAATTCCTTCACCTTGGGCCCGGCGATGTTCTGGGCGAAGTTATAGGCGCCCTCGATAATCATTTCGAAAAAGTTATAGAAACCGGTTGGCACTTCATCGGCCGTGCGCGAGCGTCCTCTCACCACGACGATGAGCAAAATGATGGCTAACCAAGCCAGCAATGTCGAGGCGAAGGTGTTGGTGAAACCCGTACTATTAAATAGGAACTCGGGCATCCATCCCTGAGTTCCCGGATACACCTCACCCGGCAGCTGGATAAACGGCAAGACCGGCCGGGTATAGGCGACGATAGAGCCGAAGAGGATCATCAGACCTACAAGAAGCAGCAGAATGTAACGTTTCTTGATCATATGAATGACTTAATCCCTGTCTTCATTGTTCGAGCGTTCCATGCCCGACTGAGCTCTCGCGACCATCCACAAGCTGATTCGCACCATGGCGTAAAGGGTCACGGGGAAGCTGCCAAGCAAAAATATAACGGTGAAGATCTTGCGCTCGTTGCCGAGCCAATCATCCAAAAACCACCCGGCGCCGAAAGCCACACCGATGATGGCCAGCGCTACGAAAGCGGTAACGCAACCTATCTGACCGACCTGGTTCGTAAGTTGCGCCGCACGCTGAATGTTCGGATCTTGCGACACGTTAATCTGTTAACCTGAGGGTTTGAGAATTATAGCACAATCGATCTGCCGGTCAATTAGCCAGGGAAAAAGGCCGCGGCCGCCTGACGGGTGAAATCGAATGCAAACCCGGCGCTAATGCCCAGATAGAGAATGAAAAGCACCGATACCACCAACCCGATCTGCGCCGCGCGCGAGACCGGAATGGCCACATCGTCCTCTTCCGAGCGATACAAATACATGTACTTAATGATACTGAGATAATAATATAACCCGACAAAGGCCATCAGGATACCAATGGCGGCCAACCACCATAGCCCGGCATCCACGGCCGCCTTGAACAGAAAGAACTTGCCGAAGAAACCGGCCGTCGGCGGGATGCCGCCTAACGATAGCACTGCGAATAACATGACCAGGGCCAGGAACGGGCTGCGGCGGTTGAGGCCCGACAAATCCTTCAGGTCATCGGAGCCGGTAACATTGCTGATCATGATGATGACGCCGAAGGCGGCGATATTAGTGAACACATACATCAGGAGATAGAACAACGTCGCACCCGAGCCGTCCTGGGTCAGGGTGACCAAACCGATCAGCGCGTAACCGGCCTGGGCAATGGAGGAATAGGCCAGCAGGCGCTTGATATTGGTCTGGAAAATAGCGACGAAGTTGCCCAGGACCATGGTGATAATACACATCGCCACCAGCATGGCCCACCACTCCGACGAGGCTTGGGGCGGTCCCAGAACACCGGCCAGGAAGACGCGCAGGAAAACCGCAAAACCGGCCGCCTTCGAAGCCGTGGACAGAAAGCCGGTGAAAGGTGTCGGCGCGCCTTCGTACACATCGGGCGTCCAAAAATGGTAGGGAACGATTGACGTCTTGAAGGCAAAGCCAACGACGATGAGAACCGCCGCCAGTAATAACAACGGTTGGACCACATCGATCTGCTCCGCACTACTGAACAGGCTGCCGATCAGGTACAGGTTGGTCTGGCCGGTGACCCCATAGAGCATGCTCATCCCGTAGAGCATCACGGCCGTGGTAAACGCGCCGTAGACGAAGTACTTCATGCCCGCTTCCGAGGAGCGGGTCTGTCCGGAGTAGAAGCCGGCTAATAAATAGGACGAGATACTGGCCGTTTCCAGGGCGACGTAGATCATGATCAGGTCGCTCGACGCAGCCATCAAACTGAAACCGATCGTAGCCGTCACCAGCAAGCCATAGTATTCGATCTTTTGCAGGCGCGGCACATCCATGGACAACAAGGCAGTCAGGGTCAGGGCCGACAAAAACATCACCCGGAAGACCAAAGTCACCAGGTCATTGCGCATCATGCCGCCCCAGAAAACACTTTCCGCCAGATTCCAGGCTGGGTCAGGTTCACGGAATAGCCAGAACAGACCGATAGTCATCAGCAGCACAATGAACGCGCCCCAGGCTGTAAACAGCCCGACCTGGCGGGGATCATCCGGTTTCACCATCCTATCGTAGAGGAGGATGATGAACAGCACGACGACTAAGGCGATTTCCGGCGCAAGGGCCAATACCCAGGACAGGGTAATATTGGGACTCACTTATGTACCTCCCAGCCATTTCATAACGTTGGCCGCGACGATTTGGAACACATGTTGGGCCGAGTCGGCAACGGTGCCGGAAAATTCGGCCGCTTGTTTCGCAGTTTCAATGCGGCCCATAACCGGCTCCATGCCGGATTGGACAATGGGCGCGATGACTACCGGGAAGAGGCCGATGACGACCAGGATGACGCAAAAGCTGATGAGCACGAGTTTGTCGATGCCCAACAGCGGCCGCATGTCATGCCATTTCTCGCCTTCATACTCACCGAAAAAGACGGAGTGAATGGCTCGCAGAATGTAGGCCGCGGTGATGACGATAGCCAGGACGGCCAGGATGGCCACTGCCGGATAGAAGTTTGACGGGTTCAGGCCAAACACCGTGTTGATATCCGTACTACTGCCCTGCCAGACGCCTAAAAATATGGGGAATTCGGCGATGAAACCCGAGAGACCGGGCATTCCCATCGACACCAAACCGCCGATGATGAACGCCACCACCGTCCAGGGGAGGATACGGCGCATGCCTTGTAACTCATCCATATCGCGAGTGTGGGCGCGGTCGTAGATCATGCCGACGACAGAAAAGAAGAGAGCGGTCATGATGCCGTGGCTGACCATCTGGATTCCCGCGCCGGTGAAGCCGACGAGGGTCATGGCCGCAAACCCCATCGTCACCAGCCCCATGTGACTGACGCTGGAGTAGCCGATAAGGTACTTCATGTCCTTCTGGCGCATGGCGATAAACGAACCGTAGAGCACGTTGACCAGCGTCAAAATCAGGACAAAGGGCATCCAATAGACGGCCCCTTCGGGCAGCAACTGGATGCCGACCCGCATAGACGCATACGCACCGAGCTTCATCAACACCCCGGCGTGGATCATCGACACGGCCGTCGGCGCGGCCACGTGGCCGTCGGGCGACCAGTTATGGAACGGCCACAGACCGGCCAGCACGCCGAAACCGAGAAACAGGGGCATGAAGACCAGGATCTGGATGTTGAAGGGGAAGTTCGCTTCCGACCAGACCCGCAAGTCAAACGTGCGCAAGGCTTCGCCGCCATCCACCGGGGTGAAGTAGAGCACAAGGAAAGCAATGAAGGACACGAAGCTACCAATAAGCAGGTAGAGGGTCAGTTTCATGGCCGCGTATTCGCGGGTTACCTTCCAGCCCCAGACGACGATGAGGACATACATCGGTAGCACAGCCAACTCGTAGAAGAAGAAGAGCAGGAAGGCGTCGACGGCGACAAATACTCCTTGCACACCGGCGACCAGCAGCATGAAGAAGGCAAAGAATTCGCGCGGCCGGTCATCGATGCTCCACGAGATGAGCACGCCACCCAGGCCAACGATGGATGTCAGCAATACGAGGGTCGCGCTCAAACCGTCGACACCCATGATATAGTTCAGGCCGATACTGGGCACCCAGGGATACTCTTCGAGGAACTTGAGCGAGTCGGCCCAGGGCATGCCGGGGGGCGGCAGGTTCTGGTAGGTGGCGATGTAGACATAAATCGACAAAACCAATCCCAGGATCATAGCCCCCAGGCCCAACATGCGCGCATCTTCCCCCCGATGCTTGGGCAACAGGAGGATGATCACCGCAAAAAATATGGGTGAAAGGGTAATAACTGATAAATACGGGAAATCCATAGTATTCGTCCAGCTTATCAGCGTTCGCTAGCTGAAGATCTTCGTCACCGTGTCATTAATCACAGCCAGCAGCCACTGCGGCCACACGCCTAAACTAAGCATAAGCACCATCAGCGGCCAGATGACCAGATGCTCGCGAAGCGTCATCTGCGGCAGATTCGCCCATTCCGGTTTCAGCGGGCCGTGAAGAGTCTGGCCGATGCCTTTCAAAATGTAAGCGCCGGTCATCAACAGACCCAGCATGGAGAGCGCCAGCTGGATGGTAAATACCGGCCACGCTCCGCGTACAACCAGGAACTCGCTCACAAAACCGTTCAGGCCGGGCAACCCGAGCGAAGCCATACTGGTGAAGATAAGAATCATCCCAAACACCGGCAACACCGTCCAAATGCCGCCGTAGCGCCTCAAATCACGGGTGTGGGTCCGCGAATAAATCACACCGACCAGAAAGAACATCCCCGCCGCGGAAAGGCCGTGGTTGAACATTTGCATCACTGCCCCGTTGGTGGCGATGATGGCGTCGTAGCTCAGGCCCTCAACCTGGCCCGGCAAACCATAGGTGAAGGCCATGACAGCGATGCCCAGTACCACAAAGCCCATGTGATTGACGGAAGAATAGGCCACTAACCGCTTGAAATCCCACTGCCCGAAGGCGGCATACGCGCCGAGGATGATGCTGAGCATGCCCAGGGTGGCCAATATGCCCGCGGTGAGGTGGGATTGCTGCGGGAACAGGGGGATGACCAGGCGGATGAAACCATATGCGCCTAACTTCAGGAGAACACCAGCCAGGATCATCGAACCGGCCGTAGGTGCCTGGGTGTGGGCGTCGGGTAACCAGGTGTGGAAAGGCCAAATGGGAACCTTAATGGCAAAGGCGATGACAAAGGCCCAGAAAGAAATCGCCTTGACAACGTCGACCGAAAATCCGGTGACCGGCAGAAGGGTGCCCGCCGGCAGCGTGGCCCAGGTGTTCATGAGTTCGGGAATGTTGAACGTGCCCATGCTGATGCCCATGACCTGAATGGCCAACAACAGACCCAGGCTGCCGGCCATCGTGTAGATAATGAACTTGAACGACGCATATTCGCGATCCTTACCGCCCCAGATCTTGATCAGGAAGTACATCGGGACCAATCCGAATTCCCAGAAGATGAAAAATATGATCAGGTCCAGCGAACCAAAGAGGCCCAGCATGGCTGTTTCCATCAACAGGAACAGAAACATGTAAGTGCGGACATTCTCTTCGATCTCGAAGGAAGCCAGGATGGCCAAGGGCGTGAGGATAACGGTCAAAAGCATCATCGAGAGACTGATTCCGTCCACACCGATGTGGAAGCTGGATCCGATGGAGGGAAACCATCTGGCGATCGTGACATATTGCATGCCGGCGTCCACGCGATCGTAGTTGAACCACATGATGAGCACCAGAATCAGCGGTACGATGCTGAATGCCAGCGCCAGCCGGCGGATGGTCAATTTCGCGTCATCAGGCAGAACAAAGATGACGAGCGAGGCCACCACCGGAAAGAAAATGGTTATTATCAGAATGTTGTTGAGAATGACGTCCATAATCGTGTTGCTGTCGTATCGCTCAGGTCGGCAATCAGAAGATGTTGGCCAGCCAACCGCTGTTTATCAGCAAAATAACCACCGCCAATGCTGTGGCAATGAAAACCGATATCAAGGCATATTCCTGGACCTTGCCGGTCTGGAGATAGCGAAACTCTCGGGCACCATCCAGAAACCTGTCCTTGATCCAGTCGACCCCACCGCTGATGACTACTTCCTCGAAACGTTTCAGGTAGGCGCCAGTCGAATAAAAGGCACGGGCGATCAGGTGCAGGGTGCCGTCGATGATGCCCTTGTCGATGATCTCATAGGCTACGCGCTCCGAGAACCAGACTGTTGGATTGACAAAGACCCGATCATACAGCTCATCCCAATACCACTTGTTGTTCAGGAAATGATGAGCCGGACCGAGCGTGTCGACCAGCGGGTCTTGCTGGCCTTCTTGCAGCGGCCGCCGCGCGTAAACCAGCCAGCCCAGGAACAGGCCACCCAGCGCCACGACGATGGACACGATGATTGGTGTCCAGTTCCATGGAATTGTCTGAATCCGATGGGCCACCAGGTCTAGGGCATAGAGTTCATTGACCAGCTCGTAGTAAGCCGCCCCCACGTAATGATGGAAGAAATTGTAGAATATTCCGTCCGTCCTCAGGAAATTATCGGGGATACCTGACCAACCGACAACCACCGCAAAGATCGCCAGGAGGAT
>JAWOHK010000316.1:0-3104 GCA_046485205.1 Chloroflexota bacterium
CGTATGGGTTCCCCTTGAGGGGGATTTGCGGCTGGATATTATCCTGAGCGGTTTGATCTTGGTGGTGACCTTCGGCGCTCTGACGCGTTTTTTGGCCGGGCGAAGGCTGACTCTGGCGCAATGGCTGAGCCTCATGATGACAGCAGGTCTCGTCGCCGGCGGGGGATTGGTGTTGCTGATCCTGTTTCTGATGATGCTAAAAACCGGCCTCCACGCCCACGGCCCGGAATATACCTCGGCCGAGATCGCTTGGGTGTGGTCCAGGCTGTTACTATGGAGTGTTTTGGGGCTATTGGCGGGTTTAGGGCTGGGATTAATCGCGGCTGGAATCAGGCGCGGCTGATAGGCGAGTGGCCCCTGATTAAATCAGGAGCCACCCTGAAAAGCACACACCTCACTGTAAGGGACTAGTTTGCGGGAGGTTCCAAAATCAACCGCTCATATTGGCCGGCTTCAACTGAGTCGCGCGACCAGTTTGAGGGATGATAGCGGAAATGGCGCCACTCCTCGATGAGACTGTCGTATTGATCGTGCATCGGGTGGCCACTCTGACCGAGACTATGGATCATCAATGAATTATCCAGATCGCTCAAATCGACGATCATCCGCAAGGCCGGTATACAGGTCACCTGGAAATCCTGGTTAGCGTTCCAGCAGGTCTTCTGCGGCACGGCCTCCGACCCGCTAGTAGGGTAGGGGCCTCGGTTGAAGATGTCTTCGATAAAGCCGATGCCCGAACTGCCTAACGTGTCGCTACGAAAGGTGATTGTATGCAGGTCGCCCCATTTCCAAGCGTTGAAGTCACTACCTAGTGTTTCGACACCGTTCTGATAAGCCTCGGCCATCGAACGAATCAGAATGTCATCCCGAGTTTCGCTGACATCAAGCGTGCGCTGATCATCCCACCAGTCATTATCCGCATCCTGCAGGATAAAATACATCGAATCCATCGTACCGTCCTTGCCGTCAGGGTGATAGTCGGGCAAGAGTTCGTCGTTGTAGGTGTTGGCAATCAGACGCACCCAGAACAAGTTGTAAAATGCGGCCTCCGGACTATCCATATGCATCTGCCCACTCCAGGTGACCAGCCGATCCCGGGCCGCCGCTGTGGCTTGTTCTTCAATCGCCAGGCCACGCAGATAGGGAATGACTTCCAGGGCAGAGATACTGCCATTATCGGTTTGGATGGCCTGGACATCATCTAGTTTGATCGGATTCTGGGAAGATGATATCAGGTTCGTGATTCGCTCGGCACGCTGGCCCTGGTCTCGAAAGCGAGCCAGGATATAGGGATAATCTCCGGGCCGTACCTGCGGATTGTTGGCTGTGACGATGTATCCCTGGGCCGGATTGAAAACGCGTGGCGCCTCCTCGAAGGGGATGAAGCCGGTCCAGATGAACTCATCATTCCAACCGGGGACGGGTATCGAGCCGTCGCCGCCGGCGCGCACCGGGATTTTTCCGGGCAAGATATAGCCGATATTGCCGTCGATGTCGGCGTAGAGCATGTTTTGCTTGCCGGCCTCGAAATACTCGGCCGCGGCCACGAAGTCGTCCCAATTCTGCGAGCGGATGACCATCTGGATAGCCCGAAAAGATTGCACCGGCTCCAATCCGGTCCAAGCAAAAGATAGGGCATATGGCTCGGTGCCGCTGTCGGATGCCCCAAAGCGCGAGGCACTGACCAGCGAGTCTGAAGCGACCACGCCATTGCGTGTCTTTCGGACAAAGATAACATCCGGTGTTTCTTGTCCCCTGACCTCTATCTCCTCGCGACGAATTTCCATATCAACCCACTCGCCGTTGACTTCGTACTGGTTGGGGTTCTCCGGATTAACACGCTCGATGTAGACATCCTCAGCGTCGAAAGCGGCGTTGGTGAGGCCCCAGGCAATGCGATCATTGTGACCGATGAGGACACCGGGCACGCCGGGCAGGGAGAAACCTCGGAAGTTATAGGGGCAGGCGACATTCTTCTGAGTACAATGCAGACCGATTTCATACCACAGGGCGGGCATACGCACGGCCATATGAGGGTCGTTGGCCAGGATCGGCCTGCCGGTGGCGGTACGGTCGCCGGCGATGGCGAAGCTGTTGGAACCTGCGCCGTAAGGGGTCATGGCCGCGGCGAGATAGGCGGGCATGCTGTCAGTTTCGGCCACTTCCCGGCTCAGTTCCAAAATATAGCTCAATTCGTCCTCATTCAGCGCAGCCAGAGGCGCCATGTCGATATCACTCAGGAACTCGAGTTCAGACGAGTCGATAATGGTTGGCCGCTCGTCGCGATAGGGCGGCCGCAGGTCGTTGAAGCGCTCGACGCCCATCGCGCCGATCATGTTGGCGACCATCAGGTCCTGATTCGGCCGGCCGCCCTGATCGAAGATCATCATGTAAGCCCAGCTCATCGAATCGATCGGCGTCCACGGCTCGATTGGCCATTCATTCCCTTGCAGGTTCAGGAAAGCAAACTCCAGGCCGAGTTGGGCCGGTCGGCGGCCAGCGATGTAGGCATTGACGCCGACTGCATAAGCATCGAGAGCCCGCTTGGTTTCGGGGTCGAGCAGGGCATAAGCGCTCTCGGTCGACTGGATAAACCCGAAGTGGCGCAGATAGCGGTCTGTTTCCAGCGTGGCCTCGCCGAAAATCTCCGACAGACGGCCGGCGGCCGTGCGCCGCTGGAACTCCATCTGCCAAAAGCGCTCCTGGGCATGGACGTAGCCCTGGGCGAAGAACAAATCCTCGGTGCTGCTGGCGTAGATATGGGCCACGCCATATTCGTCGCGCAGGATTTCGACCGGTTGTTGCAGACTAACGAGTTTGATCGTGCCGCTGGTTTTGGGGTGGGCCTGGCGCGTGAACCAGAACCAGGCGCCAGTGATGATAACAGCCAGAACGGCCATGACGCCCAATATGATGAGTAGTGTTTTCAACCC
The DNA here is from genome assembly GCA_046485205.1 of Chloroflexota bacterium. Taxonomy (GTDB): domain Bacteria; phylum Chloroflexota; class Anaerolineae; order Promineifilales; family Promineifilaceae; genus Promineifilum. The sequence continues at coordinate 2,934 of JAWOHK010000316.1, forward strand.
TTGAGACATACTTCTATTCTCCTATGGTTCAGGTTCAGCGCAGTGGAGCCCAACTATAACGGGCATGGGACGGTCTGGCGAAAAATGACGGACCCCCTAACAAATCCGCGGTAACATCTCCCCCGCCAGCATATCAACCACCCGGGTGCTGCCGATGCTCGTCTTGAGTAG
>JAWOHK010000318.1:0-3934 GCA_046485205.1 Chloroflexota bacterium
TCCTCGTCCATGCGGGCGATGTCGCCGGTGTAGAGCCAGCCGTCACGCAGCGACGTCTTGGTCTCATTGGGCATATTCCAATAGCCCTGCATGATTGTCGGCCCGCGCAAAATAAGTTCGCCGATAGCGCCGATGGGCAGTTCATTATCGCCCTCGACCGGATCGACAATGCGCGCCTCAACGCCGGGTAAGGGTAGCCCGATGGAGCCGGGCGGGTTCTTACCATAGAGAGGGTTGGCATGGCTGGCTACATGGGATTCCGTCAACCCGTAGCCCTCAACCAGCTTGCCGCCGGTGAGCTCCTCGAAGCGGCGCTTGGTATCAATCATAAGCGGCGCCGAACCGGAGATGCAGGCGCGAATGGAATGCAGATCATACTTGCCCGCGGCCACGTTGGGGTTGTTGTTGATAGCTACATACAGCGCCGGCACGCCGGGGAAGTAGGCCGGCTTATATTCGTTGATACTGTCCAGCACGTCCGCCAGATCGCGCGGGTTGGGCACGACGACTAGACGGCCGCCGATGGAGAGCGTGAAGATTACCGCTGTCACTATGCCGTAGGAGTGGAAAAACGGAATCGCGCCGAGGAGCGTTTCCTTGCCGTATTCCCAATCGCTAATCCAGCTACGCACCATGAGCGCGTTGGCGACCAGATTGCGGTGCAAACCGATAGCGCCTTTGGACAGACCGGTCGTTCCGCCGGTGTACTGCAGCAAGGCGATGTCATCACCGCTGACCTCCACATTGGGTTTGGGGCTGCGCGCGCCCAGCGCCAGGAAATCCTTGAAGGTGATGTCGCCCGCTTCCAGATCGACCCGATCACCCTCTTTTTTCTCTTTTAACAGACCGTAAAGGAAAGCCTTCATCCCCGGCAGGAAATCCTTGATGTAGGTGACAATGACGCGCTTGATTTTGGTCTTGCCGCTCTTTTGAACTTTTTTCAACAACGGGTAATAGCGACTGAGGACAAAGACCGTCTCCGCGCTACAATCAGCCAGTTGGTGTTCCAGTTCGCGCTCGGTGTAAAGGGGATTGGTGGCGATGACGATGCCGCCCGCTTTCAGGATGCCGTAGTAGATCATTACAAATTGCGGCAAGTTTGGCATGTACATGACCGCCCGGTCGCCCTTTTTGAAGCCGTTGGCCGCCAACCCGGCGGCAACGGCGTCGGCGGCCTGGTTCAGTTCGGCGTAAGTGATTTCCTTACCCTTAAAGACCAGGGCGACATTGTTCGGCACTTGGCGCGCACCTTCTTCCAGAAAATGGTGAACCGGATAGTTGGGGGCTTCGACAGTCTCCGGCACGCCCTCGTCATAGAACTTGGTCCAAGGCTTGTCAGCATAGCTCAGGCTCATTTTAATTCTCCTTCTCTTATCTTGTCGCCGCCCGGTGAAGAGTTATGAGCTTCAGAACAAGTCTGCCGGGACCGGCATGCGGTCATGATCTATTGCGCGACGACGCCCGTGTCGGCCACATCCGCCTTCCACAGGGGCGCGACAAGCAGGTCCAAAAAATGGCCTACCGTTTCACAAATATACCTGCAATATCGAATCTGATCTAGTTGCATTTGGTACGTTCTGCACGTGATATTTGTCAGGTAAGGACCTGCCCGCCGGATTGGAATTCGGGTAAACTAGGTCCCATGACGCATTACGCCGTTGAAATCGTTCCCTTCGGTGATTTCGGTAACCCCCGCGTCGTCATGGCGTTGGCTGCGGCGGCGGAGGCTGCCGGCTGGGACGGCCTGTTTGTCTGGGATCATCTGGCTTACGCCTGGGGTATGCCGGGCGGCGATCCCTGGGTCATCCTCAGCGCGGTGGCAGCCGTTACCACACGGTTGCGCCTGGGCACGGACGTGACCCCCTTGCCGCGACGCCGCCCGCAAACGCTGGCCTTGACCCTGGCGACTCTGGACCAACTCAGCCAGGGTCGCCTCATTCTGGGCGCCGGGCTGGGTGGCCTGCCTCTGGAATTCGGCGCGTTTGGCGAGCCGGAGGACGCAAGAGTGCGCGCGGCAATGATGGAAGAGGCGCTGGCCGTTCTGGACGGATTGATGGCGGGTGAGGCGGTTACCTTCCACGGCAACCATTACACGGTGGAAAATGTGACCCTCGCACCGCTGCCGGTGCAGCGGCCGCGCGTGCCTATCTGGATCGGTGGGGAGAGCCGGCCGGCGCTGCGCCGAGCCGCCCGGTGGGACGGCTGGGTCATCGGCGCGGTCAACGAACAAGCCGAAATGATCAAGACGCCGGCCCAACTAGCCGAGCAAGTTGGCTACATCCGGCAGCATCGGACGATCGACGCGCCGCTCGCAGTGGCCATGTCGGGCTGCTCCGCGCCGGGTGACCGGGCGATGGTGGCTGAATACGCCGGCGCAGGGATGACCTGGTGGCTGGAAACCCTTTTTTTGTCGCGCGGCAGCTTCGAGGATAATCTGGCTCGGATTGAGGCCGGACCGCCTGGGGATTAAGGTGATGGATGTAACCTTGCCTATCGTGGCCTTCCAGGGCGAACACGGCGCTTATTCTGAGCAGGCCGTCCGACAGTACTTCGGTCCGAATATAGCCACGCTGCCCTGCCGGACCTTTCTGGCCATTACCGACGCCTTGCAACACGGCCGGGCCCATTACGGCATGTTGCCGGTGGAGAACTCACTGGCCGGCACGGTCATCCCGGCCTATGACCTGCTCATCGATTACGATCTGCACATCCAGGCCGAGGTCATCCTGCGGGTGGAGCACTGCCTGATGGCCGCGCCGGGGTCGTCGCTGGCCGATATTCACCGGGCGCGGTCGCACCCCCAGGCGCTCATGCAATGCGAGCAAGCCTTGCGACGGATGGGACTGGAGCCGGTCGAGTATTATGACACGGCCGGGTCAGCCCGCGATCTGGCCGCCGATCCACAGCAAGGTACGGCGGCCATCGCCGGCGCGCTGGCGGCTGATACGTATGGCCTTGAAATTCTGGCCCGCCACCTGGAAGATGAGGACTTCAACTATACCCGCTTCTTTGTGCTCGGCCTGGATTACCCGCTGCGGCAGGGCCCCAGCAAGACGTCGATCATCCTGACCACCCGCCATGTGCCCGGAGCTCTTTATGATGCGCTGGGCGAGCTGGCCCGGCGGAACATCAACATGACCAAAATCGAGTCGCGGCCGCGGCGCAACCGGCCGTGGCACTATCTCTTCTACGTCGATTTTGAGGGACATGAAGAGGATGACGCTGTGAAACAGGCGTTGTTAGGTATTCTGAAACACGCGTCGTTTTTGAAAGTGTTGGGGTCATATCCGGCAGCCCAGGCGAGTGAGAAATAATGATAAAACAGCGCGGATCCATAGACCCACGACGTTCTCATTCACCGTGCAAGACTCTTTCGGCGAAAATGACTGAAATTCGAGCGCAAGCAGGCCGCCGGTATCCGTTAACACAATGGATCTTAAATACAACAAGAAGATATGATGCCTGAATTACGTGAAGTCCTTCCTCTGGACGGCTACCCACCGGAAATCGGCGCAGCCCTGTGGCGGCTGGAAGATGCCCGAGACAGGATGCTACGCCTGCTGGACGATTTGCCGGCCGACACGATAGATCGCGATGTCGGCGGCAATTCCATCGGCACAATTTTGTATCACATGGCCCTGATCGAGACCGACTGGCTTTTTGCCGAGATACTGGAAGAACCATATCCGGAGGATATCCAAATGCTCTTGCCGGCGGATCATCGCGACAAATCCGGCAATCTGACCGTCATTCAGGGGGAATCTCTCGCGCAACATCTGGTGCGGCTAGATTCGATTCGCCGCACACTCCTCGACAGATTGCAGGCTCTGACCGCCGAGGACTTTCACCGGCCGCGCAGCTTTCCCCAGTATGACGTTTCGCCGGCTTGGGTGTTGCATCATCTGACTCTCCACGAAGCGGAGCATCGGGGAGA
>JAWOHK010000326.1:0-15268 GCA_046485205.1 Chloroflexota bacterium
GTCGCTCTGGCTGTCAGGTTATTATTCGTCGGTACCGATGCCACCGTCCCGCTAAGCTTTGACATTCCCCGATCAGGGACCAATCTTGTCCTGGACGAAGACAAACGAACTGTGCTCATTAAAGGCAAGGAACTGGACCCGCCCTTATCGTTGGCCCAGTTCAGATTGTTGCAAATGCTCTATGACGCCGATGGTGCCGTTTGCGGACGCGACGAGATCGTCGAAAGCGTTTGGCCCGGCACCGGCGGTTTGGGTGTCTCCGAGCAAGCAATTGACGCCTTGGTCCGCCGGCTGCGCGACCGCCTGATCGAAATTGACGATCATAATTACATCGTCACCGTAAGAGGCCACGGCTTCCGGCTGGATAATGCCTGAGAAAAGAGAAGCGACAATTGTGTCAATCGCTTAAGCGGCTAATAGTCGAGCACTGAGTTCGCCCCTTATTTCACCCAATCGCGCCGCCAAATCCTGCTGACCACCATTGCGAGCCTGATCTTGCAACATTTCCACTACCTGCAACAATTCGGGCGATAGCAGATCCGATTGGCTACCCATCATCTGTTCTCGATCTTCTTTCGTCTCAGCACTAACCAATTCGGTTAGCAAGCGCACTTCCGGCGGTGTCTCGCCTTGAATCTGGCGAATAATTGATTCCTGAATCTGTTGCAATTTGTCAACCTGGTCCTTCCGACCGTTCTGTTCAGCATGGATCATCCGCGCCTCGAGGACATGCATAAATGCGTCATCAATGCGTCGGATATTGGCCCTAATGGCAGATTCGGTGTCTTCGGCCGCCAGAATGCTCTCAAGCGTTGTTTGAGCTTCCTGCAAAATTTGTTGCGACGCTGCCTGTAATTCCTTTTGCATTTCCAGAAAGTGATCCCGGAGTCGGCCCAGCCGTTTGCTTTCAGATGTATTTCCCACTTTTTCCTGTTTCTCAATTTCAGCGGTTAGCAGGGAGAAAAATTCGTAATTCAAAGCACCTTGCCCGCTTAAGGCAATCGATTCGGCCAGAGCTTCGTCTTCCTGATTAGCCAGGATATACTTCAGCAACAACTGGGGTGTTAACCCTCCGGCTTGCTTCACATCTCTGTTCAAGGCGTGTATGGCCATCTGACGCTTTTCTAATTGCTGGCCGGCTTCGGTTTCGGTCATTAGCTTGGCTTGGAGGTTTAGCAAACTGATCAGCGTGCCGTTTCCATCCATCTGGCTGGCTGCCTCTATTTGCGCTCGAAGAATGGCAAAAAACGATTCATCGATCTCGTTTTTTCGCTCCTGAATCAAGTAATCCTGCACATCAGGCGAAGAAGTAGTGAGTGTGCGCAATAAATCAACCTGTTTTTGCTGCCGGGCTAGCATTTCGGGCGTGACCCCCTCAGTCTCCCAAACTTTTTCCATGAAACTTTGCATGGTCAACATCGTCTGAGGTTGCAACATGTAGCCACGTCTTTGTTCTTGAGGGGTCTGGTTTACGATCTGTTGAACCATACGACCGATTTGTTCCTCGCGCCGCACTTGATCCATATTGACTTCCTGGGGAACATGAACCATGAATAGGTCATGGTCCGGGTCATGATAAAGTAACGGTGTGGCAATCCTTCCTCCGGCGCCGCATTGGGGGCAGACCGCCACATTTAGCTGTCCTGACAAAAGCATTTCTTTTAATTCCGGGTTGCGTCCCACGTCGATGATCTGGTAAATGTCGGCCGTGTAATTGGCTCCGCAATTCGGGCATGTGATCTGTGTTTGCATGTTACCTCCTATCTTTAATGGACGGACCACCGTCACTTAGGATGCCTTCATACTGTCGGCAAGTTAATTACGCGGCAGGGAAAAGGTAAATGTTGTGCCAAGTGCGTGCGGTTCGTTATCACTGTTGTTCTGGAACCAGATTCGGCCCCCATGAGCCTCGATAATAGCTCGAGATAAGTATAGGCCCAAACCGGTTCCTTCGGTTTTCCGGCTCAGCGCGTTGTCGAGCCGGGAAAATTTTTGAAAAATGCGGTGCTGGTCACGATTCGGGATACCAATTCCCGAATCGCATACCGACACCGTGACATGTTGCAGGTAAACGGCGCCGGTCATGCTAATCTTCCCGCCATCGGGGGAGTATTTAATCGCATTGCTAACCAGATTGTTCAATACTTGAGTTAATCGCCGCTCGTCTCCCAAAATGGTGGGAAAGTCCTCCGGAAAAGCGACCTTGATTGGATGTGTCTTCATCTGGATGGCGAATTTTCGGGCTACTGTTTCGGCTAATCGGGGTAAGCTTATTTCATCACTGATTCCCAGAGTAAAAGTTCCCGCTTGTAATCGCGATACTTCCAAAAGATTATCGATCAACTCATTGAGATTATCGGCCTCTTCTTCGATGACATTGAGCGATTCTTCCAAGACATCAGGTGACCAGTGTCCGTCCGGCCGCCGAAGGGTCCCGGCGTAGCCTTTAATGATCGAAACCGGAGTTTTTAATTTGTGACTGACGATCGAAATAAATGTTCTCTGTAGGGCTTCTTCTTCACGGTAACGAGTCAGGTCGCGAACGCTGGCGATAATACTAGTCATATTCCCATCCGGATCCATCAAAGGAGCATAGGTAATACCCAGGTAGATGGAATTATGATTACGATGGCTGTTATGATTCGTTAGCCGGTGGGCTTCTCCTTCAACATACAGTTGGGCGGCGTTGGGCAGAGGCCATTGATCGGCCAGGGCAACATGCAAGTCACTTTCTGTTTTCAGAGTTTTCCATTGGATTACATCATCATGTGTTCGACCTAAAGCATCGGCCGCGGGCCAGCCGGTCATGTGACTGAGCGCTTTGTTGAAAACCGTAATGCGCAAATTTGGATCGAGGATCATCACACCGTCGGCGCTCTGTTCCAAGATGGCATCCAATCGTTGCTTTTCCTGATTGACTTCATTGTAGAGTCGGGCATTTCGCACGGCAATGGCCGCCTGCTCGGCGAAACTCCGTAAAAGATTGGGAGCGTCCTCAACAAAATAATAATTGCCGGATTGAAAGACATAGATGAGACCGATGAATTCTCCCGCAATGGTCAGCGGTAAACGGATCACCTGAGTCAGACCGAGGTCGGCTTTAGCAGCGATGAGTCGCAATTGGCTTACCAGTTCAGGGAAATTCTCGCCTTCTTGACCCTCCCGATAAGGAACTCCACGAACAAGCGGGGCAAAATGATCGACCAGGTGCGAAGGTATTCCATATACGGCTGCGACCCGGAGCGTTTCATTGTTTGGATCGGCCAGGGCAATCATCCCTGCCCGGCCAGAAACTAATTCCACAGCCGATTTCAGGATGAGACGCAATAGATCGTGAAGATCTAATTCAGCCGTCATCGCCCGGCTAATCGCCAGAAGATATTCACGCTGTAATATCCGAATATCGACCAACGCTTTTGTCATGCTGTCCTTGTCGAAAGCCAAAATTAAATTCTAGCACACGTTCGTTATAACTTCCTCAGAAGAATTGTGCGCAAATTGAACTAGGCTGGTTAAGACTGCCATCTCGCCCGAGGAAAGGTATAATCCGCTTCCAATAGGGGAAAGCTCAAAGGGGTTCAATATATGCTCTATTCCATTACCCGAACAGTCCTCGACAACGGGCTGACTGTCCTATCACGAGAAATGCACCATGCGCCAGTGACGACCTTCATGGTCTGGTACCGCGTCGGCAGTCGAAACGAACGCGCGGGCATCACCGGCATTTCCCACTGGATCGAACATATGATGTTCAAAGGGACACCCCAGTTCCCGGGCGAAGAGATGGAGCGGCTGATCTCGCGCGAAGGTGGCATTTGGAATGCGTTTACCTGGCTGGACTTTACGGCTTACTATGAAACTATGCCGGCCGATCGAATCGACCTCGCTTTACGTCTAGAGGCCGACCGAATGATCAACACCGAAATGAATGAGGGAGCGGTCGAATCGGAGCGAACAGTAATCCTCTCTGAGCGGGCGATGTATGAAAACAAGCCTCATTTTCTGCTGGATGAAGAGTTGACCGCGGCCGCATTTCGGGTACATCCCTATCACCACGAAATCATTGGGGATGCCGTCGATCTGCAAACAATGACCCGCGAAGATTTGTTCAATTTTTACCGGCGTCATTACGTCCCAAACAATGCAATCATCGTTGTTGTCGGTGACTTCGAGACGAAGGAGATGATAGCCCGTATTACGCAACTGTTTGGTTCGATCAGGCCTGGCGAAACCACCTCCCCGGTACGCCGCGTAGAGCCGACGCAACTAGGCGAACGGCGCGTCGTTGTTCATGGACCTGGAGATACAGCTTACCTCAATGTTGCTTTCCGCGTGCCCGGCGCAGGTCATCCCGACTATCCGCCACTTTCCCTCCTGAACGCAGCTTTGGCCGGTGGCAGCAGTTTGGGAATGTTTGCCGGTGGCGGTTCAAATCGAAGCTCGCGCCTTTACAAATCCTTGGTATTGACCGAACTGGCGGCCGGAGCGTACGGCAGTCTAGCCCCGACGATCGATCCATTCCTGTATACCATCAACGCCGTCATTCGCAGCGGCCGCATTATAAACGAAGTGGAAGAAGCGCTGGATATCGAACTGGCCAGGCTGGAATCAGAGCCGATTACACCGGTCGAGTTAGCCAAAGCTCTCAAGCGGGCCCGGGCCCACTTCATCATGGCTGGGGAGAGTATCACGGGGCAAGCCCAATTGATCGGGGCGGCCGAAGCCACGACCGGTGATCACCAGTGGTTTGAGTCAGTTCTCGAGCGTCTAGGTGAGGTAACGCTTGACGATATCGACCGTGTTCGCCGAACCTACTTGCATTCACGAAACCGAACAGTCGGTTGGTATGTGCCGGAAGGAGTCTATCAATCGCCCAACTCTTTGAGTATGCTAGAATTGGGAACCGATGAGCAATCCGCCTGATCCCATTGTCGACCTGGAGACATTAAACCGCATATCTCTCACCTTGAATCAAGCCGTCGATGTCCGCACGGCTCTGCAAAGTTCCTTGTTCCAACTTATCGAATTGATGGGGTTGGAGACAGGATGGGTCTTTGTCGTTGAACCACAAGCCACCGACCGTTGGGGTGGGCCCGGCTTTATACTGGCTGCGCATCAAAATCTGCCTCCCGGAATGTCTTTATCCAAACCCTCAGTCTGGTACAAGGGCTGTGATTGTCAAACACTCTGTCTGGCGGGGCGATTGATTGACGCTTACAACGAAGTGCAATGCAGTCGACTAGCCGAAGTCACCGGCGATCGGCGTGGATTAACTGTTCATGCCACTGCCCCCTTACGTTCCGGAAATCAAATTGTCGGAATACTGAATGTAGCCGCCAGTGATTGGGGTGAATTCACTCCACGCAGTTTGACTCTGCTCAGCAATGTCGGTAGCCAGATGGGTATTGCTTTAGAACGAGCACGTCTTTTTGATATCCTCCAGGCGCAACGCTTGCAGGAACAGGCCGTCCTTCTTGATCTGTCACAACAATTGCTGAACCGTCGCGATCTGGACGAATTGATGAAATTCATCGTCGAAGAAGTGCGCGAATTAGTCAGCGCTGATGCTTGCGCCATATTACTTACCGGACCCGAGCCGGGCACACTAACCTTTCGCGCCGCGTCGGGCTGGCGAAGCGATCCGGTCACAGCAGGTTTTCGGGTCCCGGCCGATGAGACCACCGGCTCCGGTCGAGTGATGCAATCTCAGGAAACGCGACTACTTGAGAATTTGGCTAATGAAGCGCCCCCTCAATGGACCTCCGAGTGGTTAGAGAGCGAAGGTTTTCAAGCGGCGGCGATAGTACCGCTGGTCGCCGGCGAAGAGTCGATCGGCACGCTAGTCATCGACTCCCGCCGTCCGCGGCGATTCACAGAGACAGAGGTTCGATTATTACGGCTGATGGCCAATCAGGCAGCCATTGCGATCGAAAATGCCCGCCTCCAGCTGGAAGAAATTCAACGCCAGCGTATCGAAGAAGAGTTGGACGTTGCGCGCAAAATCCAACTATCGATGTTGCCGGCCGGAACGCCCCAGGTTCCGGGATGGCAATTCGCAACATATTTCGAAGCGGCGCGCCAGGTAGGTGGTGATTTCTATGATCTGTTTCAACTGCCGGGTGAACCCGATCGCTGGGGCGTTGTCATGGCCGATGTTTCTGACAAAGGCGTCCCTGCCGCTCTGTATATGGCGCTGAGCCGCACAACTATCCGAAATATCGCCCTTCGCGGCCGCAATCCGGCTGAAGTTCTTTCTTTTGCCAACCGTTTTTTACAAGAAGATAGTCGGGCTGACATGTTGTTGACCGCCTTTTATGCTGAACTAGATACCAGCGACGGTCGCTTGACCTATGCCAATGCCGGTCATAATCCACCGCTGTGGTGGCATTGTGATGAGTTTGGGGCAGCTGCATTTTCCGGGGTTTCCACCAGCTGCCCCCTGTTAGGGGTATTTCTGGAGCTCGTGGTGCCGATCGAAACCATCGTGTTAGCCCCAGGTGATGTCTTAGTGATGTATACGGACGGAATCACCGAAGCCATCAACAATGATTATGAAGAATTTGGTCTTAAGCGATTAGAATCAATCGTAAGAAAGACGTTGACCACTGAACCGTTCCCTACCGCCGAACAACTTCGAGACGTCATTCGAGAAGCCGTGGAAGCATTTGTTGGTAATATGATACAGTATGATGATATTGCTTTGTTAATCGTCAAACGAAATGAGGTTGTCGATGCCAGCCCATAGTTACCCCGGTCCGGACACAATCCGGCGCCACACATTGGACAACGGAATAACCGTCTTTTTATTCGAGAATCCCACCAGTCAGACGGTTGTAATTGATGGTGTGGTCCAAGTCGGGTCACTGGCTGAAGCAGATGAGAAGGCGGGATTGGCGGATTTCACCGCCGACCTTCTGACGCATGGTTCAAAAAACCATTCTTTTGAGGACATATTTGAAGTCCTTGAGACCATTGGGGCCAGCTTGTCATTTGGTAGCGCTCGCCATACGACCGGGTTTTCAGGATATTGTTTGGCCGAAGACCTTAACCTGTTAACGAATTTGTTCGTCGAAACACTCTGCCGCCCTACCTTTCCTCCTGACCACGTCGAGAAACTTCGTGGACAAATCATCACCGCCTTAGAAATGAGGGCCAATGACACTCGCCGGATGGCGCACCTCGCCTTTCAGGAACTGGCCTATCAAGACCACCCATACCGGCGTTCGGTCAGTGGTTACCCGGAAACCATAGCATCTATCACGCGTGAAGAATTGGCCGATTTTCACACCCAACACTATGGGCCAAAAGGGATGGTTCTGACAATAGTCGGGGCTATTCAAATTGACGAAACAATCCAAATGATCGATCGCGCGTTGGGCGGATGGCGAAATGACCAGCAGATTCGCCTCAGCCCCGTTCCAGACGCGACTCCGCCAACCGGACTGATTCGCCGCAACGTGCTGATGCCCGATAAACATCAAGCCGATATTATTATGGGACTGCCCGGACCCAGTCGCGCAGCTCCCGATTACCTGGATGCCAGTCTGATGAATACGATATTAGGTGTGTTTGGAATGATGGGACGGATCGGACAAAACGTTCGTGAAAATAAGGGACTAGCTTATTATGCGGGAAGCCGGTTGGAAGGTGGATTTGGGCCAGGTGCATGGGCCGCCTCAGCCGGTGTAGCTCCCGAGAACGTTGAGCAGGCTATTGACTCCATACGTGACGAAATCAAGCGCATTCGCGATGAACCGGTTACCGAGGACGAGTTAGCCGATAGCCAAGCCTACCGCACAGGATCGTTGCCTATGAGTCTGGAGACGAACGGCGGTCTCGCAGATACCATTACAAACATGGAACTTTATCAATTGGGCATGGATTATCTCTACGAGTACCCCAGACTAATAAACGAAATCACTGTCGAACGCGTCCAGGCTGCGGCTCGAAAATATCTCAGCTATGACAATCTAGTCGTCGCGGTCAGCGGGCCGGTGGAGGCGCTGTGACCAAACTGTCAACCGGCGTTGACATCATCGAAGTTGAGCGCGTTAAACGCGGGATGGAACGCTACGGTGAGCGATTCGGGGACCGGTTCTTTACGGCCCGTGAGTTGGAGCAATGTGCCGGACGGGCTACCAGTTTGGCTGGGCGCTTCGCCGTAAAGGAAGCGGTCGGTAAAGCCCTGGGCACTGGAATCGGTGATATTCGCTGGAAGGACGTTGAAGTTATCAATGATAACCGCGGGCGTCCTCACCTTATACTCCACGATAAGGCGCAACGGATGGCGGCCGACCAGGGATTGAACCATTGGTCAATCAGTCTTTCCCATACTGCCACCCATGCAGTGGGCATGGTTGTGGCCATTGGATTCGACTCCCGGGAGATGAAATGAGCGGCCGAGAGGGTTTCACCTTACTAGCGGTACTTGCCCATCCGGATGATGAGTCGTTTGGGATCGGGGGCACGCTGGCTCGATACGCTGATGAGGGCGTTGACGTCCATATCGCAATCGCGACCGATGGTGTCGCCGGCTCCGTTGCCGCTGGATACGAACATACCCTTCAGGCACTGGCCGATGTTCGTCGTCAAGAACTTGAAGCGGCTGTCACCATCCTGGGTGGGCAACTGCACATGCTAGGGTACCGCGATTCCGGTTACATTGGCGATCCGGCCAATAACCACCCGGAGGCATTTATTAACAGTAATGAGAAAGATGCTATCGGACGGGTCGTCGCCCTGATACGCCAGTATTGTCCGCAGGTTGTCATCACCCATGATGAATCTGGCGGCTACTTTCACCCCGACCACATTCATTGCTGGCGAATCACGACCGCTGCTTTTCATGCCGCCGGCGATCCTGAACAATATAAGACAATCGGTCCAAAGCCGTATCAGCCCCAGCGTTTGTATTACACGGGATTTTCCAATCGAGCTGTGAAATTGTTCACCTTTCTGATGCGCCTGAGAGGCGAAGATCCGAAGCATGCCGGGAGAAACAAAGATATCGATTTCACGCGCATCGGCATCCCACCACCCCGATTAAATGCTCGTATCGATTACCGTCGCTACTGGGAAATAAAGAAGGCCGCCGGGGCGCAACACCGCAGTCAAGGGGGGGGTATGTCCAGGAGCCGATTGTTACCGGAATCGATACAAAGGCGTTTGATGGCCGATGAAACCTTCATCCGTGCCTATCCCCCGGTTCCAGACGGGTATCGCGAACGGGACTTATTCGCCGGTGTTGAGAGTAGTTCAGCCGAGATTAATAATATTATTGAAGAGGCGGTTTCCGCCGGATAGCACGATAAAGAGATACTCCTCTGTAACCAACTCTGTAACCAATAACATATACAACAGCGGAAGTAGTAAAGGATGAAGGATAATGACCTTTAGACGGGTGTTACAATTGTTAGGATTGTTGACCGGTTTCGCAGTCGGAATTATTACCGCTACTGCAGTGTTCTTCACCCGGCGCATGGTGAACCCCCCTCGACAGGCCTTGTGGACCTCCCCGGCCGAGATGGGCTTACCCTATGAAAATGTGCAATTTCCGGCACGGGATAGCGTTCGCTTGTCTGGTTGGTTCCTGCCAGGGGATAAAGAACCCCAGCGCAATGGAGCAACCATTGTTCTCGCGCATGATTGGATGTGGAACCGGTTAGGGGACGCTGCGGCGGATTTATTAGCCGACTTATCCGGCACGATGCCGGTTGAACTGCTACGGCTCGCGCGTGCTTTTCACTTTGAAGGCTACCACGTCTTGATGTATGACCAACGGAATCATGGCGAAAGTGCCGGGAGTCCGCCGGTAACATTCGGGCTAACCGAATCAAGCGATCTGTTGGGGGCGTTGGCCTTTTTGGTCGATAGACCAGAGGTAGATCCAGACCGAATCGGAGTGATCGGATTTTCTATGGGAGCGAACGCAATTCTCTATGCCTTGCCCCAAACCAATCAAATTCGGGCCGCCATTGCCGTCCAACCGACCACAGTGTCAATATTTGCTGAACGATATGCCCTTGACCTATTGGGGCCGCTGGGATATCTCGTCCGCCTTGTCATTGAGAATGCTTATGCGGCGGTCGGTGACATGCGCTTGACAGCCCTCCAGCCGGCTTTCGCAGTCACCGGAGCAGAGCCCACACCGGTGTTGTTTGTTCAGTGCAAGGAGGATCCCTGGGGATCGCTCGAAGATGCACGCCGTTTGGCATCGGCCACACCCGGCGGTGAAGGCCCACTATTTGTCGATGGCAGTCACCGGACGCATGGATATCAATACATGATTGAAAATCCCAAGGTGGCTGTGACTTTTTTTGAGGAACACTTGGTATAAGACTACGCTGGATAGCTAGACTTCAGGCCAGGGAAGATTTGAACGTAGTTTTCGGCCGGCAATAATCAGGTCTTCCAGGCGATCTCGTCGCTCCATGTAGCGAATCAATTCACGTGCCTTGGCTCGTTTCTCAACCGGTAAATCTTCATATTCGACTTCCAACTCAAAACAAAGATCGTCCAGCTCAAGGTTACTGAAACCAATTATCAACAAATGGAATAAATCTTTCCTTACCGGACCTAAATGACCGGCCGAACCTCTTAGGGACGCCGATGATTGAATCTGGCTCTCTTGGTCTAAAGGTTCCGGCCGGGTTTCTTCTTTATCCGATTGCAAAAGGGGCGTAAGTTTAAAACGTGAATACTTCTCTGGAAACAAACCAAACCAGGGATCGATTATCGCCAGCTTGGTTCCGTTAGTAACTTCATCTCCCTCATGAAGAAGTATTTTTCGAAGCGTGCCCGGTGATTCGGCGGGCACATCGAAAGCAACCTTATCCGTCTCAACTTCAGCGATAGGCTCACCTTGCTTTACCCAATCGCCTTCCTGTTTAAGCCATTTGGTCAGTGTTGCTTTCGGCTCGTCAGGTGACAGTTGATTGAGAACAACATACTCAAACATGGTCGACAATCATAACATAATTGCGTCGATACTGTCTGATTACTCGTCAGGAACAAAAAAACGCTTCTTCTTCTGGAATGAAATCTTCGACAGTATCACCATCACCTTTTAAGCGGCACCGTAGCCAGATCCAGCAACCGTCATGCAATAATTGCTCGTATTCGGTTGGCGACAGCCATTCGTCGGGTGAATTCTTTGCCCTCCCTAAAGCGATAAAAGCTTGATTCGGACGATTACTCCCTGCCGGTCTGAATTTCATTACTTCAACAAGGTTGTAACAAATGACTCAGCTTTGGATTACCTTTAAGGTGATTAACATCGCCCAGATTCGGTCGGCTTGGAGGCTTGCTCAAGGAGAGCCTCCAAGCTTAGTAAGGAACTTCTCTTTCCATTCATCAAAAGTTGCGCCCTCAATATGCTCTTGATACTCTGTCGTCTCCCAGCCTAGCTGCACGTCATCTGGCATAATTGCCCCATCAAGCATTTTTGCTTTCTCTAGTTGCTCGATAGTCCAATTTCGGGCTTGGCTCAGATTGGCTTCTATTAAGTCGGCCATGTACAATGTTACTTCCCATAAGTCGGCACTACCTAGATTGGCTTCTCTCAAGTCGGCCTTGAACAGATTGGCCCACCTCAAGTCAGCCCCACTCAGATTGGCTTTCCCCAAGCTCGCCCCGCTGAAATAGGCTGCCCACGGGTGGGATTCGCTCAAATTGGCCTCAAACAAGTTGGCCGCGCTCACATTTGCTTCCAACAAGTCGGTTCCGCTCAGATTTGCTTTCCTTAAGTCAGCCCCGCTCAGGTTAGTTAGCTCTCCCCAAGGTCGCCCGCTCAGATTGGCTCCCGCCAATTTCGCCTTCCTCAGATTGGCTCCCAGTAAAATGGCCCCACTCAAAGAACCGTCTTCTAACCATCCCTTATGCCTCAGCTCGATTATGGCCATCTCTGTGACGTCTCGATACTTGCTCCCCAACTGCCTAATCAGCCGAGCCTTACGCTCTTGCTCCAGTCTTCTCTCAGCCAAAGCATTAATTGTCACAGCCGCTATTACGATGCCGGCAAGCTCTGGCCCCATACCTCTTACGATTCGTCTACCTGTATCAAGATCGTCTCTTCCCTCCAGGAATAAGCCCCAGATACCTAACCAGGCAAAGATAGCTATCAGTATGAGCCTGCCGCGATTGGAGTCTATCCAATTGCTCAACTCGTTTACTCTCGCACCTATCCAGAGTAATAAGCCCACTCAGATTTATCGATGATCTCTCCCATTATCTTATTTCCTATTACTGACTCATGCCCTTAGGTCCTCTAAGACAGCTCAGGTATGCCGTTTTCTGCCTTCAAAGTGTTGCCTCCCCTAACTCCCTAAGCCATCTTTCATTATACGCTTAATAGGGTTGACATTGGAACCCCCATGCATTAGGGTAGGAATAAGCGGTGGCATTTCTAGAGGCAAGCGACTTGTTCTTTATTAGGAAGGCCTGATAAGAGATATTCTAGCATACTAACGTAAGCTGGATTAGATATGGGCTCGTTCTGTGGGCACATACAGTGGAGGTAATGATGTCACGTATGACCAGCGTTGTGTTAATACTATCCTTTATATTGGTGGCTGGATTTTTTCTGAACATGGAAGTCAGAGGGGAGACTACTCAAAGCCATCTTCTATCCAATGCGTTTCAACCAGCAGCTGATTCCCGCCTAACGAATTCGGTGGTCCATCTTAACGAACAGAGTGAATCCGGAGAGTGGCCACAAATTAGGGCTACAGACCGGATTTCGATCCCTTTTGGAATTGAACCAACACTGCCACTCGGCAATGCTGGATACATTGTTCAGGTACGCGGGCACGGTGGTTGTACCACAAACGAAATGGTTACTGTCCAGATAACACTAACTCATTCGACAGACTACATAATAGCGACCGGACAAAAAGCAGAACTCTGTAGCGGAGATCTTCAACATTGGAACCTGATCGCATCAACCGCTACAGCACTCCGTTCTGGCGCTGCCGAAGCCTGTGGTCTTGCCACCACACGCGCCGGTAACAACGTTACAGACACCTATGAGTGGTGTCGAGAAGTCGAGCTTTCCTGGCAAAGTCTGCTTCCGACTGTTATTCACCAATCAGCCTCAAGATAATAGAATAGTCAGAGCAGGTAATAGCATGTCGTGGGCCTGCTGGCCTCTAAAGAAAGATGAAGGCCCAAGGTAAGGTCTCAGCAAGAAATTGCGAAATACAAGTAGTCCCATTCTAATAATAGGCACTTCATTGCCGCAACTGAAGAATGAGATTGAAATCGCTACTGCGAACCATAATAACTTTTGTTACAGTGTACTAACCCATATAGACAATGAAATGAATATTAGAGAATGGTACTACCGAAAGTCTAATCGAGTTAAGAATCCGGCAACGGCAAGAGGAAGCGAGTGGCACGGCTGCGATATATATGGATTAAGGTCGACGTTCCACCGTTCCACCAATTATCTCTCAGAAAATAGTTTTATGCCCCTAAGGAACGCAAGAAACACAATAAGATGATTAATGGTAAGCAACATCGCCCTATCTAATCCTCGACATTCATGTTTAGCAAATTATTGAACGGCACCAGGGATTCCGCAGCATAGTATGCCGGCCCGGCACATGCCTGGCAGAGGATTTGCCCATCCTGGATGACCTCGCATTCGTTGATGATTTCTTCGCCACACATCGAGCAGTTCACACGTACGCCGGCCCGGCTAACCAACCAGCGTGCCGACGTGGTTAGCGTTACAGTTTGGACAGTCAACAATTGTTCCACCGGCATACGCTGGTAGCCCACTAGTTGAGCGAAGTATTGTTTACTTTCTTCTGGCGCAAAACAGCGCGACTGAACACGGATATCCAATTGTGGTGCCACACGAACGGCCGTCTCGGTGCGAGTGTCGACAAATGTCGCGGCGATCTTGCCATAGTCGGCCACGCGCAGCGTTCGGTGACCGACGGTGCAACCTGTAGCTGCTTCAATCCCGTCGGCAAAACAGCCATCAGTCTCAAGAATGACCAGCAGTCGTTTATCAGTTCGGTAGGTTTCCAGCCCTAACGCACTCGCCCCGGCCAGTCCGATTCGCACACCCAGCACCTGGCGCGGGCAAAGATGGCGGTGGCGGGCGGAGGATATATCCAGCATCGCAGTCAGGTCGGTCATGAAACCTCCATTGTGAACGGATTCAAAGATAAAAGTAGCATATTAATCATCGGCTTTTTGGTGCCATCTTGCAAGTCCCCCACGCCTTCCGGTGCGGCTGGCTGAAACCGGCCGCACCTATCACCATCTTTCGGGCTTTTGTCAGGACGATCTCATCTTTGGTGATTAGGGAAGATCATACCATTTATCAGATAGAATCCCCGATGGAGGAAAGCCCAGTGGCCAAATGTACCATGAAACCATCAAGCGGTTTGCCTGTTGGGATAATGAACGTTGCGCTGTTTTATCCTGATAAGAGTTTAACTGGTTGTAATTGACATTGCTGACCAAAAATTCGCGAGTCGTGGTCTAGTCGCCTTTATTTGCCTTGGCGTCATACTTATAATAGCCGCCTGCTTCATAACAAACACTACTTTTCGCCACAGGCTATCATCGTTGTCGGCGGCTACTTTCCAGATCTGCCCGTCGAACACCGTGCGAGGCAGATGCCGCTGCGCTTCCTGGAAGTTGCGCAACCTCTCCTCGTCGGCTTCCGGCACGCTTTCGCTGCAGTCTTCCTTCTCGCCGAAGACGATAATGGCTACTTGCTTTAGGTAAAGGTGTTCGGGTCGGGTTAAAAACACGCCATCGCCGAAACATTTTGGCCCGAAAACAGGTAGGTTGAGCTTCTCAGCGGTGGCCATCATCATGGCCTCGACTGACAGGGAAATTTCCTCGCCATAGACCCGCACCGCCGGCCATCCGTTAATCGAGATGGCCGTGATTATGACCGCCCTGTTGTTGGTCAGCGCGGCGGCCGTGGCGGCAATGTGGCGGCCGCCGGAGCCGTTGTTCGAACAGGTCAGGGGTTAGCCATCTGTCATGTGATTCATATGACGTTTGTCACTACCCATCAGAGGGTGGCGATCCTACAATTCAACATGTATTGAATTAATCTTGCGGCGAGTTGTTCAGACCGCATTTGGAGCGAGGTTCATGTCCGAGATATTACAGTTCACCGTTGACAAGTTCATCCTTACCATCCCGACGGACCGGCTCTATCACCCCGACGGCCTCTGGGTGCAGGAGAAGGGTGACAATCTGCTGGTCGGCGTCACCGACTTCTTCCAACAGAATAGCGGCG
>JAWOHK010000110.1:0-13114 GCA_046485205.1 Chloroflexota bacterium
ATGGTATGCATTTTATCTTTCAATCATTTTAGTGTCCAGCTTCTTCATTGTTGAAGGATACCGATGGCTTACTTATGTACGAAATTTAGGAGCATATCTATCTGGTTTTTTTGTGTTATTGATTTTAAGTAATCGCGTAAAAAACGAGCGCTCACTAAATCAGATACTAAATGCACTGCTCATCGTCGTTCTCCTTGTCGGGTTTTTCGGGCTTCTTGGGGTTATTGGTATATGGAGACCAGTAATCGAGTCTATGGTCGGTCTGTTCTTGCCAGATTCGATCGCCAACACGAGTTATGGAAAAACAATAATAATTCGATCAATCGGAACACGTGGATGGTTTATCGGTTTAGGAGAATATTTCAGATTGACCGGATTGTTTCTGTTTGCTAATCATTACGCTACGGTAATTGTATATACATTACCGATACTATTTTTCAAATCGAACCAGTCAAGGAATTGGCGAAAAATCTTGATAAATTTGGCTATCATAATGATGATGGTGAACTTGATATACACTACGAGTCGTGTTGCCTTATTGGCTGTAATCGGCGGAGGAGTTTATTTTGTAAGCTTTCACAGCTTTTATCGGCGGAAAATACGGATTTTTATCGCCCTTGTCTTAACGTTCACTGTTCTAGTCCTATTGTTATGGACTTTTACCGATCTAGCTTCACCGTATGAACCTGGATTCTTGAACCTGATTAATGAATCAATTCAATCATTTGTCTTTGCACGAGGCGAGGGCAGTTTTACCAGTCGTTCGGCGGTTTATCAGGCAAGTTTTGAGGGGTTTCGGCAACGGCCGTTCTTCGGTTGGGGGACAGAAAGGGATGTGCCCGGTCTCACCTATCCCGCCGGCTCCCACAGCGAATATATCGCCGTCATCTATCGGCAAGGCATCGTTGGGTTGATCGCTTTTTTAGGCTTGATCATTTCCAGCTGGCGAATCACGCGGCCGCCGAAGGGAGCGGCAGCCCGAACGCCTGAAGGGAGCTTCCTGCGCTATGGGCGCTGGTTGTTCGTAGCGGCTCTGATTAATAGCGTAGCAACGGATCCGGCCATTGATACCACCGTGTATTTTATGTTCTGGCTCAACATCGGGCTACTGGTTGCTGCCGCTTTGCTTGTCCGTCGTAATTCATACCATGCCATCACCCAGCGTTGATATCATGGGGGTCAAGGTCAATCCCCTGACCGTTCCCCAACTTCATGAGCATCTGGCCCAGGCCATCGACGATAATCGCCACGAGCTTGTGTTACATGTTAACGTCCACGGTCTAAACCTGGCCGGCGAACTGCCTTGGCTTCACGATTTCCTGAACCAAGCCGAAATTGTCTTCTGCGATGGTGCAGGAGTGATGCTGGGTGCTCGCATCCTCGGATACCACATCCCCGAACGGATCACCTACGCCGATTGGATCTGGCAGTTGGCACAGTTCGCGGGCTTACACGAGTACTCTCTATATCTTCTAGGCGCTCAACCAGGTATTGCACTCAAAGCAGCCGAACAACTGGTGGCTAAAGTCCCCAACTTGCAAATCGCCGGGAGCCATCACGGATATTTCAACAAATCAACTGATCATCCCGAAAACGAAGCAGTACTAGCCGACATTAATCAGGCCCAACCAAATATTCTCCTGGTCGGCATGGGCATGCCTTTGCAGGAAATGTGGCTGCGTGATAATTGGGATCGTATCAACACCAACGTCGCTTTAACCGGTGGAGCCGTGTTCGACTATGTGTCCGGCGAGCTGCGACGCGCTCCACGATGGATGACCGACAACGGATTGGAGTGGTTAGGCCGGTTGGTTATCGAGCCAGACCGGCTGTGGAAGCGATACGTTCTGGGCAATCCGCGATTTCTTTGGGAGATTCTCCGCCAAAGGGCAAAATAAACATATCTGAGGGCGAGTAAAATGTGCACAGTGAACTTTGCCCTCCCAGACCACACCGCTATAATTGAAACGTTTGCACCTTTATTCACAACCGAACTAGCTTTTGATCCATATGAATAAAGTTCTTTAAGCTAAGGTATCGCTGCTTGGTGAAAGGTGCGTTATGAATGCCGGCACTGAATGATGGCACGAATTAGCCCGAATTCGGTTTGCTTGGCCAGTGAATGGTAAAAGGGGTAATTATGCTGAGGCGGTTCGGGGTGAACTATGCCATTCTTTCTATGGCCTTCGACATTTCGTTGACGATTGTGGCGGTGACAATAGCCAGCCGTTTAACTTCCTACATCCCTATTAATCTGACCAATATTCGTGGCGAACTGATTATTTCCCCTTATATCTATCTGGTCGTGCCCATCATTTGGGGCGTAACTTTTCTTGTCCTATCGGTCTATGATCCCAAACGCATATACCGGGCAATGGATGAGTTTCAGATCGTTACCCTGGCGACGGTCGCGTCAGCGCTCCTCTTTGCCGGTTTGCTATATCTGGCCCAGCGTGATTTTTCCCGCTGGGTGTTTATTCTTTTTGTCGGCCTAGATTTAGTGTTCCTTTTAGGCTGGCGAATCATCGCTCGTACGGTGTTCCGTCTAAGGCGCATGCCGGCCGCCGAGCGCCATGTCCTGATCGTCGGCACCGGCGAGGTGGGCCAGCGCGTGGGGCTGATGATCCGGGAATACTATTCCATGGGATTGAATCTATCTGGCTATCTTGATGAAGCCCTGCCTGAGACGCCGGATCAAAATAACGGATCGGTGCGTGTGCTCGGTCGGGTAGAGGACGTGCGCAACGTTGTTCAAGCCGGAACTATCAACGATGTTGTCATCGCTCTGCCCCAGCGAGCCTACGCGCAAATTAATGAATTGGTGTTGGCACTCCATGATTTACCGGTCCAGGTTCGCGTGGTGCCGGACTATTTCAGCCTGGCGCTATACCGCGCGTCGGTTGAAGATTTTGGTGGGTTGCCGATGATTAATCTGCGCGATCCGGCGCTGAATGAAGTTCAACGGCTTATCAAACGTATGTTCGATCTGGTGCTTTCCAGCACGCTCTTGTTATTGGCTTTGCCTTTCATGATAATTATCGCCTTGTTGATCAAGCTTGATTCTGAAGGCTCTATCCTGTTTCGCCAGCAACGGGTGGGTGAAAATGGCCGTCTTTTCTCCATGAACAAATTTCGATCGATGATTGATGGGGCTGAATTGATGCAGGATGAAATCATTGAGCGAAACGGTGAAGGCAAGGTTCTATTCAAAAAAGCGGACGACCCGCGGGTGACACGGGTCGGGCGCTTTCTACGACATACCAGTCTTGATGAATTACCCCAGTTACTCAACGTATTGAAAGGTGACATGAGTTTGGTCGGTCCGCGCCCGGAATTGCCCTGGCTGGTAGGTCAGTATGAGCCGTGGCAGCACAAGCGCCTGGCCGTGCCGCAAGGTATGACCGGCTGGTGGCAAATCAATGGCCGAGCCGATAAACCGCTACACCTGCACACCGAAGACGATTTGTACTACGTTCGCAATTACTCACTCTGGATGGATATTTATATCCTCTTGAAAACGCCTTGGGTTGTTGTACGTGGTAAGGGCGCCTACTAAGCGCTCGGAGGTGAATTACGAGCGCTGGGAATAACGTGTTGTCCACGCCGGCGTCGCAGCGTGAAGTCAGCGGCCGGTCCGGCAATCAACACCGCTTCAAATTGCTTGAAGGCATTATACTGTTCCTTGCGGTCCCTTTTCTTCTCTTCCCCCAGGTATTTCTGCCGATCACTCTGACCGTTCTAATCCTCCTCGCCGTTATCTGGCTGCTTCCTCTGCTAATTAGACCCCGGCAGCCAAACCTTCCGCCTACCCCTTTTAACATCGTCCTGATTTTCTGGTGTTTGGCGTTGTCAATAGGAATCCTGGTCACAGCGGACCCCGCCGAAACGCTTCCCAAAGCAACGGGGCTGATCTTGGGTCTGGCAGTCTGGCGGTATATGGCTATCGTCGTTAAGACGCGACGGTTGGTCCTGATCGCGACAATGGTGACGTTACTGGTAGCTATCGGTTTTAGCTTGATTGGTATGGTCGCTCTGGATGAGATCGTCAAAATCCCTGTTCTGGTTTCCTTGAACCCGGCGCGAGCTTTGAGCACACCGGTTTTGGAGGGACTGGCAATCCATCCTAACCAGCTAGCCGGCTTGCTCAGCCTGTATCTACCGCTGCTATTTTCCTTGCTATTCGGCGGGTGGAAGCACGGTTGGCCGAGAGGATTGAGAGTCGTCCTGGTTATATCTACCTTATTTGCCCTTACAATGCTTGTTTTTACTCAGTCGCGCGGCGGTTGGATCGGGTTTATTGCCGGTCTGGGTGCCTTGGTCGCACTTTGGGGGATCATGCTTCCCCCATCGCGGGGACGAACTCTTCTTCGCGGTTCCTCTTTAGTAGTTGGACTGGTGATCGTAGTCGGAATCCTGATGATCGGGCCCAATAATATCGAGAGCTTGTGGTTGGATCCCCCCGCCGAAACCGTGGTTGGCACGCTGGAAACGCTCAACTTTCGGCGGGAGTTATGGCCTTGGGCGGTTACTGCGATTGGCGATTTTCCCTTTACAGGAACCGGCTTGGGTTCTTTCAGGCACGTAGCCTTTCGCCTATACCCACTTTCAATTGACCCACGGTACGATATCAGCCACGCCCATAATATCTTCCTGCAAACAGCTCTGGATGTCGGGATACCGGGGTTGATTAATTACTTGGCATTATTGCTTTTGGCCGCGGGTGTTGGATGGCAGGTTGCCCGCCGTAACTCTACATTCCGGCCGGTTGCCCTGGGTGTGCTGGCCGGGCTAGTGGCTTTTCATGTCTACGGCCAGGCCGATGCCATTGCCCTGGGGGCCAAGCCCGGGCTCATCCTGTGGATGTTTTTCGGCTTACTGACTGCTATGAATCAGGCAATCATGCCCGTAACATCCCAAACTGAAAACGCGATTGACCACTAATTACTTTCATACTTTGTCAGGTTGGATAATAAACGTTCCGGCCGTCCATCGTATTCGGCGCGCTCAACTTGCCCGGTCATTATGCCGGTAAGGACATCATTCAACAGCGAATTGACCGGAGTGGCGACGCCGACCTGACTGCCGGTTCTAGCGACTGCGCCGTTATGATAAACCACCTCGCTGCATTCCTTTCCCGCCGCCAGATCGATTTGGAAAGAAGGCATCTTATCGCCCCGACCGTGAATGATTACCTGGGTAAACACCAGTCGTAGTAAAGGTTTCGGCGCATATGACACCAAGTGGGCTAACGGCCGTGCCGATGCACCGGGTAAATTGATTATGTCAATATCTGACCGTCTCATGACCGCCAGCATCTCTCCCAACATTCGCATTTCCAGGTCGAACATTCCGGCATGGCTATAGACTTCAACCGGGGAACGATTGAGGATGGCCGAAGTCGCATTACCCATAATATTGAGAAATACCTTGGACCATTTCATGGCGCGATAATCAGGTCGAATACCGGTATTAATCCCGGCCGCGCCAAACAAATCACGCCACTCCCTAATATCTCGACCTGAATCTACCGGGGCAAGACCCAGACCACGACCTTCCCGTTCTACTTCAAGATGATTCTTTCCCCGCCGGCTGATCGGGATTGTGATCGCCCCGGCCAGAATGGTCTCTGTCGCGAAATATCGATTGATCATCTCCTCGATACCAATCCCGTTTTGCAGGCTCATGATTTGAGGAGTTCCCGGGCGCAATCGGCGAAGACTGGATAATGCAGCTTCGAGATCATAAGATTTCATGCCCAGAATGACCAACTCGAAATTGTGCTCCAGATATGCTTCGGTCAAATCGCCGACAGCTCGAACAGTAGCCTGGCTCGTGATTCCCGCCTGGGTAATCAACAACCCCAAACGCTGGATGGATAGAGCGGGTTCAGGTCTGGTTACCAGCGTGACCTGGTGGCCGGCCAACGCCAGTTTCCCACCCAAATAGCCGCCCACAGCTCCCGCCCCATAGACCAGAATTTCCATTAATTTATCCGGTAGGCTGTTAGCGGTTCGAATGATCGAACGACGCGTGATCGCCTAAAACGGCTCCCAGGAATTCAGGCCGGCCGCGCAGAAAATCAGCGATCGACATCGTTCGTTTACCTGCCAATTGCACCTGTTCAAGGAGCAAGGCGCCATCGCCGGTCAAGACGGCCACGGCATCATCCATTTCCACAACCGTTCCCGGCTCCCCGATGGGTATCTCTTCAACAACAGGCCGGGCACTCAGAATTTTTAGCAGTTCACCTTGCCAGTGAGTATAGGCCGTTGGCCAAGGGCTCATGGCACGAATCAATCGATCGATCGTGAGACTGTGCTGGCGCCAATCGATCCGGCCGGCTTCCTTGTGAATCATCGGCGCATAAGTCGATTCATCATCGTCCTGCGGCACGGCCGGAATCTTACCGGCGAGAATGTCGTCCAGGTGCAGGCGTAACAGTTTAGCCCCGAGAGCCGCCAAGCGATCATGAAGGGAGGCCGCCGTCTCCCTTGGTTCAATCGGCAATGACTCTCTTAAAAAGATTGGTCCGGTGTCCAACCCCTCATTCATCTTCATGAGGGTTATACCGGATGCCGGATCCCCGGCCAGAATGGTATGTTGGATGGGCGAAGCCCCCCGCCAGCGAGGCAGCAATGAAGCATGGACATTGATACAACCCGCCGGGGGCAAGTCGAGGACATGAGGGCGCAATATTTGGCCGAAAGCGGTCACTATGATGACATCCGGCCGCCAGGCCCGCAACGGCTCGACCGATTCTTCCTGCTTCAACGATCGAGGTTGGTAGATGGGAATTCCGGCTGATTGGGCCAGCATCTTGACCGGCGAAGGGCGCAAGACATTGCCACGGCCGGATGGCTTATCCGGCTGCGTCACTACCCCGACCACTTGCTGTGTTTCGATTAATGTTTGCAGGGACGGCACGGCAAATTCCGGCGTCCCCATGAAAATTACTCGCGCCACGCGGACATTCTAGCATGGCCCGAATGGGTTGACTAATATCCTTCAACACCCGACAATTAACAAAACCGTGCAACCCCACTGAATGTATTACCGTACTATTCATAGAGTGTTAATCAAAGGAGAGTAACAATGAATATCGAGAGAGCATTTCGTTTCGTATTTGAAGACAAGGAATGGATTACCAAACTTTTAATTGCAATTGTCATGTCGGTCCTGACATTTCTCATTTTGCCAGCCTTCATTTTGCTGGGCTATATGATCATGATTTTGCGCCGGGTGATGCGGGTTGACAGCGTTCCATTGCCAGAGTGGGCTGACTATGGAAAATTGTTGAGGGATGGCTTTTTCGTCGCTGTTGCCCAGTTCATTTGGACATTGCCGTTCCTCATAGTACTTTTCATTGGAGTCGGAGCCACGATTGGCTTCAGTAGTTTGACGGATGTCTCCGAAGGATTAGCCACTGCCGGGGCAATGGGGTCCTTTACCCTGGTGTTCTGCCTGGCGTTATTGTTCGGCATTGCCTTGCTATTTATTACCCCGGCCCTTTATATTCAATATGCCATAAAAGATGACTTCGGGGCAATGTTCCGGTTTGGTGAGATTTTCGAGATCGTTCGCAATCACCTGGCCGACATACTGGTTGTCTTCCTGGTGACAGTCGCCGCCACCTTCGTCATCTCCCTGATCACCGGTATCCTGGCCGTCATTCCCTGCCTGGGCTGGATCGCAGCCTTTGTAATTGGCGTGGCATTTGGTCCATATCTGATGTTTGTATCCGGTCATCTGTACGGGCAAATTGCTCGAAAAGTGTTGGGAGAAGATCCTGCCACTTACCTGCCGAAAGAACCGGATATGATGTAGGCATCTACTCAGTCGGAAGCTGATCAAAAAGGCCGGGGACGCTTGACCCCGGCTTTTTTGTTTGGCGAGATGTGGTTGTAATTAAAGTAATCGATCCTGGCGTGGCATATCGCCACTACTAACCTTCAAGCCGACGATGGATTTGAATCGGTTTGCCGTGGCGGGTGAATGCCCGGCGTAATCATCATTGAAGAAAGCGTAAACAGCCTTCGCTTGCTCGAGATGTGGTTCGATGGCGGCGCGCCACTGCCGCAGGTCGGCCGATTTGTCGATCACCTCATGAGTTTTTGTTGCAAACTGCCCGTGGCGACCGAGAAAACGCAGGTATAGAAAATCAGACGTTCGTTTTATCTCTTTGGGTAAATAAATATAATCGGCGGCAACCCAGCAAACATTAATTGCCCGGAACATATCGGCCGTCGCCTCGTTCCACCAGGACCGGTGACGCAACTCAATGGCAAAGCGAATGTCTTGTGGTAGCTCGCGCAGAAAGGCTTCAAGGTTATCATGCTGGTCAGACCGGTAATCGGGTGGGAATTGGAAGACAATTGGCCCAAGTTTTTCGCCCAATAGACGCATTGTGTCGAGAAATTCCGTCAATACACCTTCTACGGCCAACAATCGCAAATCATGAGTGATGATGCGTGGCGCCTTGGGACAAAATTGAAAGTCATCAGGGGTTATAGCCTGCCAGCGGGCTACATATTCCGCCTTGGGCGTGCCGTAGAAAGTCGAATCCATCTCCAGAGCATTGAAGTGGGTCGCATAATAAGGCAATTGTTGCTCCCGAGGTAATTTGTCAGGATAGAAAGTGCCTTGCCAGGGTTTGTATCCAAAGCCCATTGTACCGACAAACCAACGGGTCATCTCATCAATATCGTCGAGATCGTTTTTCATTGGCTAATCGCCGGCTTGTGAAGCCAGCTTGACAGGTTGCGGTAGAGCCGCCTCTTGGGACAGAGTCACGGCTCCGAGAAGGATCACTGCAATCCATAGAAGATCGGCCAACAACAAGTGGATTATTTGCATCCAGACAGGCGCGAGGAGCAAGAGATTAACAAACCCGGCGATCAATTGCGTGACCACAATGAATTTAACTGCCCGGGACAGGATGAGCGTTTGGACGCCCGGCCGCTCGCGTTCCAAGGCTGT
The DNA here is from genome assembly GCA_046485205.1 of Chloroflexota bacterium. GTDB lineage: Bacteria > Chloroflexota > Anaerolineae > Promineifilales > Promineifilaceae > Promineifilum. The sequence goes on from JAWOHK010000110.1 coordinate 8,977, forward strand.
GCCCGCCAGGAACAGATAAATGCCGGTGATGATACCAATAATCGGATGGTAGACTCGGAGGCGGATTAGAAAATGAGCAGTGGGCACGAAATCCTGACTGATGCCCTCAATTAAAGAGCCTGCCGGGAAGAGAGTGTCTCCCAAGGCGGTCACCGCGCCACTGGCTCCTAAAATCAACATCAAAATTAACCCGATAACTACCAACCAGCCGACCTTACCTTGCCCTCTGAGCCGCATTGACGCACCCCCACCGGCCCACCAGGCTGTCAGCGTTACCGCGGCTAACAAGAAGAATGTGTTGACCAGATGCAGGGCCATCGCTACGGCACGGGAGAGGGAGGCATTATCCCCTACTAATTCTAACAGCACCAGCCCTGCCCCAACCAACCCTTCGGTAATGATAAAGAAAGTCGACAGGACGGCGCCCTTGCGGACGATGTGATGCTTGGGAAAAAGGCGGAATGCCCAAAACATCATGCCCAAAACCAGGACTCCGGAAAATGCACTGGTGACGCGGTGGGTAAACTCTATGATTGTCTCGATTTCGGCATCCAGGGGAATGATAACCCCATTACAGCGCGGCCAATGGCTGCCGCAACCGGCTCCAGACCCCGTTGCCCGTACGACGGCTCCCCAAAGGATAACCAGAATCAGAAAGCCCAGAACAAACCAGGCATAACGTGTGAAATTTCGCTTGCTACGAAAAATAGTCCCCATAAATTGGGATTATAGTAAATAACAACAGGCGACTCAAACGTAGCCGGGAACGATGTTCACCCATCCTGATCATTCAGATATTCGCCGATAGGATCCTCGGTACCAGGGTCAACGAATGTCCGGCGTGTCTTGCCGCCGGATTGGGGATCATCCACCAGGCCCATCTCATAGAGATGCTCCATCAGGCGAGCGGCTCTGGGATAACCCAACCGGAGACGTCGCTGCAAAAAGGAGACCGAAAGTTGATCGTTCTTTTTAGCCAGCTCAACGGCTGACTCGAGCAGGCTATCTGTCTCATCCAGCAAGGCATAGCGGGCAATCAGTGGTTCCCAAGGCGCAGTAGAGGGCACATGTTCCGGCATCGTTCCTTGCCAGTGCGCTACGATATGCTCGATCTCGGAGTCGGTCACATATACGCCTTGAATACGCGCCGGGCCGGCCGCGTCCGGTGCTTGATAGAGCATGTCGCCCCGTCCAAGTAAATTCTCTGCGCCGACACTATCCAGAATCACCCGCGAGTCCGTGCCGGAAGCGACGGAGAAGGACAAGCGGGCCGGGAAGTTGGCCTTAATCAGGCCGGTGATAACATCAGTGGACGGCCGTTGCGTCGCCACCACCAGGTGAATTCCCGTTGCCCGGGCCATTTGGGCTAACCGGCACAAATTGCGCTCGACGTCGCCGGGATACATGTGCATCAGATCGGCCAGTTCATCGATAAATACTCCGATGTAGGGCAATCGCCGGTGAGTTTTACTGCCACGCCCCACTTTGCGATTGTAACCACCGATATTGCGCGCGCTCATCTGCTCAAACAACTCGTAGCGCCGATCCATCTCGGCCGTCAGCCACCGTAAAACGCCAACAGCACGATCAGCTTCGACCTCAACATGGCCGATGAGATGGGGCAATCCATTGAACCGCACTAACTCGACTTTCTTGGGATCGATCATTACCAGATTTAACTGCTCCGGCGTGTTGTTAAAAACCAGACAGGTGATGAAGGCGTTAATTAATACTGATTTGCCCGACCCGGTTGTGCCGGCAATCAACAAGTGGGGCAATTTAGCCAAATCAATAACGGTCGGCATTCCGGCGACGTCGCGACCGAGCGCCACCCCGAGTGATGAGCGCATACTGCTAAAGATGGGCGACTCCAATATGCCGCGCAGGCGAACCAGGCTGGTGTCATTATTGGGCACTTCGATGCCGACGACACTTCGTCCCGGGACTGGCGCCTCGATGCGCAAACGGGAAACGGCCAGCGCCAACGTAAGGTCCCGCTGGAGTCCGGCGATCTGACCGACGCGAACTTTTTGCTGCTTGATTTCGCCGTCCGGGCCGGGACGCTCAACATAGCCCGGTTCCACCCCAAATTGGGTGACAGCGGGGCCGCGTCTGACCTCGACCACTTTGGCCGGCAATCCGAAATCCAGCAAGGTTTCTTCAATGCGCAGGCTTTTCCAGATGATCTCGTCCCGTGCATGTTCCAACGTTTCACTACGTTCCAGCAAATCCATCCCTGGCAAGCGGCCATCTCGCCGCAGTGATTTATTTCCTTCATCATCAGCCAATTCGATGACGACCGGCTCAATTTCATCGGTGATTGGATTGTTTGGATCACTCAAATCAGGGGAGGGAGAATGGGCCCGGCCAATAACATCCACCCGGTCCGGGTCGACACGATCCGCCCATAGAGCCAATCGGACCGAAAGTCGTTCCAGTCCTCCTTGAATGTGCTCCCATGAACGGCCGGTCATTAACATGACACTCAAAATAATCAACGATAAGTAGATCAGAGCCGCGAGGAAAGGGCCAAAGAATTCAACCATTGGCTCCGACAACGCCAACCCGACCAGCCCACCGCCATTTCCGGCAAAAGCATCGGCCAAGGAAAATTGGCGAATGAGATGGCTGAGCGCCATCAAGGTTATGACGATAAGTACAAACCCGAGGACCTGCGATGCTCGAATGTGAAAGGGTTTCTCAACTCGACGCAAGACAAGATAAATTCCACCGGCCGCGATTAAAAGGCAGGTCACAAATGCTCCCCAACCGAGCAACTGGCGTAATAATCGCGTCCACCAGACCAACCATCCAGCCTGGGTGAGGCCGAGTAAAGCCAAAAAAGTAACAATCGCCAGGAGGAATAGCAAAATGCCGGCTAATTCAAACCGGTAAGACAGTACCCCATCGACGAGATGCTCATCCCAGGTTTCCGGAACCTGAACTGGGGGATCTTTTTCCCGCTTGGTTGTGTTCTGTCCCGATGGAGGTTTTTGACGCGCCATGGGTGAGCCCAGCTTGTGGTCAGGCGGCCGCCGGATCGCTGAGTCCACGCATCGATAATGCGATCCGCTTCTGCTTGCTATCTACTTTTAGTACGCGCGCGACCACTAACTCGCCGCTGTCCACCACATCCCGGGGGTGAAGAAACATGCCTTCAGCCAATTCAGATATGTGGACCAGACCTTCTAATTCTTCTTCCAGCACGACAAACGCGCCATAGGTCGTGATGTTGCCTACCTTTCCGCGGACCAGTTGACCGGGGCGGTAGCGCTCTTCGGCCGTTAACCAAGGATCGGGGTGAAGCTGCTTCATGCTCAGAGCAATCCGGCCGGATTCCGGATTTACCGAGAGAACGAGCACATCGATATCTTGGCCCGGTACCAGAATTATGCTGGGATGGACCACGCGGCTCCAGGATATTTCTGAGATATGGATAAGGCCTTCGACACCACCAAGGTCAACAAAAGCCCCAAACTCCGTGAGATTGGTGACAGTGCCGACGCGTTTCTCACCCGCTTGCACGTCATTGAGCAGGGATTCCCTGGCATCGGCCGGAACCAATGCCGCTCGTTCTGAAAAAATCAGTCGATTGGATTCCTTGTTTACCTCGATGATTTTCAGATTCAAATCGCTATCGATCCAGCCTGTCATTGCTCGCTGTCGCTCACGCGGCAAGTGAAATTGGGGAAAGTCAACCAGTTGGGAAGCAGGCACAAACCCCTGAACTCCATTCCATGCAATCAATAGCCCACCTTTATTATATCCGACTACTTTCAATTGGATGGATTTATCAGCCTCGAAATAGGCTTGGGCTAATTGCCAGGGGTCAGCCGCCGGCAAGACCGGTGACTCAATTCCTGCTTGCGTTAATGGTAATTCTTCAACTAATTCTCGGGCCAGGCACGGGGGATCAGGCGGAGCCGCCACTTCTTTAAAATCGGCGGCGAAGGACTCCTCTATTTGGAATAATGATTCCCAATAAGCATCATCCGTTACTGAACCGCTAACGTTATTTCTTTTAATCTCCTGGCCCATGACGATAATCCGTAACACTGATATTTCGGCCGTCCCCGGCTTCATTGCTGGTGGACGGTCTCCTGACAACCCAAGACGCTCTACAATGAATGATGAGTAG
>JAWOHK010000161.1:0-6739 GCA_046485205.1 Chloroflexota bacterium
ACGGTCAGACGGGCGCCAACACGAATGGTCAGCGCATCTCCGCCACCGCCCTGCGTAACTGCACTTCCTGCCACAGCGCCCAGCACGGAAGTGCCGTCGACCAGCACCTGCGCTTCTAACCGGCACCGAACTGGAGGATACAAAAATGAAATCGAAGCAAGCCAACAAATATTTCCTGCCTTGCATGTTCCATTCTTTGTGCTCCGCTGACCATCAAGTTCCATATCACAGGGGTCATCTATGCCGACAATCGAATTGCCAGCGGCATCTTCGGCGATACCGATAGAGACATGCTGGCCGCCTTTGCCGACCAGGCGGCCGCGGCCATCGACAACGCCCGATTATTTCACGAGGTAGACGGGATTAAAGAGTTGATGGGCAATGTGTTTGCCTCCATGGCCAGTGGTGTGATCACCATCGACGGGGATGATTGCATCGCCTTATTCAATCATGCGGCCGAGCAGATTTTAGATGCCTCATCTGAGATCCTTCTTTCCCAACCCTTTGATGTGGTCCTGGGCGAATTGGGTCTCTTTCCCGCGGAATTAATTCAGGCTGTAAAACACGATGGCCGGACGCGGAACACCGAATTAGATCTGACCTCTGGAAAGCAGCGCCAGACCCCGGTAACGATTAGCTTGACCGTTTCGCCCTTGCGAACAGCCGATAACCAGCATCTGGGCGGCGTGGCCCTGGTATTCGAAGATGTATCGGAAAAGAAGCGCGTCGAAAGTTTGCGCCGTTATCTACCATCTGCCCTGGTTGACCGGGTACGCGATCTGGACGCAGCCCAACGCTCGCAACGGCGAACGATCACTGTCATGTTTGCCGATATTCGTGATTTCAGCCGATTTGGAGAGAGATTGACTCCGGAGGAACTGATTGATTTAGCAAACAGTTTCTTCAGTGAAGCGGTCATGGCCATTACTGAGCACCAGGGATTGATTGACAAGTTTACCGGCGACGCGGTGATGGCTCTTTTTAACACTCCCTTAAACCCGCAAGATGACCACATTGAGCAAGCTGTGAATGCCGCGCTGCGGATTCGTTCCCGGATGGCCGCGTTCCAGCAGTCTTTCCCCCAGGAGCGTGTGCTTCATTGCGGGATAGGTATTCACACGGGTGAAACCGTGGTTGGAAACGTCGGCAGTCGCCAACGAAAGGATTACTCCGCCATCGGGGATGTGGTGAATTTGTGCAAGCGACTGCAAGAATTGGCCGGCTACGACGAAATCCTGATCAGCCGTCCTGTGTATGAGGCGGTGTGCGATAAAGTTCAGGTAGATCATTTGTCCCCGGTCCAGGTAAAAGGCCGGGAAACGACCGAGGAGGTCTTCCGCTTAACCGGGGTTCATGTGCCGGGTTCTTCGTTGGCTACCGGGTATGGTTCGTCTTGAATTTCTTTAGCGGGGCTCTCCGCCGTGCCTTCCGGGGCGTAAATGAGGTCAAGGTTCTGCTCCTCCGGAAACGGGGGCAGGTCGAACAGTTTATACCACGCATACTGTCCGAATAATTTAATCGAGGCGATGATAGGGGCGGCCAGCACCGCACCCAGGATGCCGGCCAGTGAAGCACCCATGAATACGCCGAGGATGACAATAATCGGCCGGAGATTCAAGGCGTGCCCGACGATACGCGGAACCAGCAGGTTATTTTCCAGTTGTTGAATCAGGAGCATCATGCCCAGGATCACCAGAGCATAAACTAAAGGGGATAATCCCAGGTAATTGCCGGACTGGAAAACAGCCACAAAAATGGTGACAATGGTGCTAATAACCGGGCCGAGGGTCGGAATGAATTCCAGAAATCCGGCCAATATCCCGAGAGCCAGCGCGTTCTGAACACCCAGGATCGTCAGGCCTGTCCACACCAAGACGAAGATAACCAATGCCAGGATGATTTGACCCCGTAAATAAGCGCTCCATACCCCTCGCAATTCCGGTAACAATCGCTCGGCATCTTCCCGGTATCCGGGCAGTTGGGCAAAGTTTTTAAAGTATTCACCGAACCGCGGCAAATCGATGGCCAGATAGATCGACAGAACAAATACGAATAGGATATTGAAAACTGTTCTGACTGTAGTCGTAGCGAATCGGCTGACAACTGTGCCACCTTGACTTAATAATGGATCAGTAAAACCCAGTAACTGGTCTGTTATCCTTTCCCATGGCACTTGGCTTGGGTTTATTGCAAAAGGACCGAACACGAACGGATCGGATCGAGTGACAAAATCCTGAATAAGCTCGGTGAATCCCAGGATAAGACTTGGGGCCAAATTAATCAGGTTGGTGATTTGTTGAAAGGAAGCAAAACCTAATGCAGAAAAGCCGCCGATGATCGCCGCGGCCAACAAGAGATAGACAATCGCAATAATGAATCCTCGTCGGATAGACGTTCGTTTGCAAATGAAGGTTATAAGCGGATCAAGCAAATAGGCGATAATGGCGGCGAGGACGATCATCCCAATTAACGATTGGAAGCGCCATGCCAGAAGGGCGATCAGAAGTAAGGTAAAGACAATAAGGATAATTTTCGTGGTTAAATTCCACGGTGGTGAGGAATGGCGATTGCCCGGTGGTGCTGAATCTGACGTGGACATAATGACTGTCGCTGGCGATCTTATGCTTTTTGATGATCTGCGGCAATATACCTTATACCTAAGATGCCGGAGCAAATGGCTGGTCGTGCCTGGTGTTCTCGCCGGCAGCGATTTTTAGAGGTAACGGTGGTGGCAAGATCGAAGGAATCGCCTGATGGCTCATCTTGCGGGCGACAATCAATAAATAAGCACCACCGTCCAGCCCAGGTGACTCTTCATAAAATGGGCGCACCCAGCGCTCGGTCGGCTTTAAACTGTTATCCCACGGAGCTATTATCCAATGACCAGTGAGGGCATGGAGTATCGCCGACGGTAAGCCTTGCACGTGGCCGATTTCCAGGGCGTGGAGCGCTTCTCGAGAAAAGTAATATTGCCAGCGTTCAATCATGAAGCCGGCCTGTGCCAACCGTTCGGTCCAGGTCTCCGGCGAATCTGTATGGGCGTGGCGAGAGATCAAATTGAAGAAATTTCGATAACGTCCGGCAAGCCCGCTCAACTTCAGTTTGTCAAAGAATTCTCCCCCGCCAAGATAATCGGTGAATAAATGACTGGGGGTGGTAATGACAAACGATGCGCCTCGCCGTAGAACGCGATTAATTTCAGACAGTACCGGTGGGAGATCGGGTATGTGTTCCAACACCGAATTGCTGAACGCCGAGCTAAAACTCTCGTCGGGAAAGGGCATAGAATCACCCAGCCCCTGCAATAAGATCTCATACTGGTTGGTACGGCTTGCTTTTTGTAAAGGTCCCCACCAGGGATCGACACCGGCTCTGATGGCGCGCCCCGGAAGGGCCATTTGGGCAAAATGACCATCCCCACAGCCGACATCGAGTATTGGATCAGGCAGAGTCAGGTGGTGATAGAAGCGAGCCTCAACCGCGCGGAGTAAGGCGCGAAAGGCGGGGAGGCTTTTAAGTTGTTGCCGGAGGAGGTCTTCCTGTTGATCCTGGAGGGTGGTCATCATTCTCCAGTTCCCGGATTGGATGCTGCATCCCGTTTGGCGCGGAGGCGTTCATAAGCGGCCGGTTCGACCGTGGTCCTTTCTATACGGCCCTTTTGCAATTCCTTAAACAATCGGGCATAAGTGGCGGCTGTTTGCATCGGGTCGAATACATCGGCAATCAGTTCAGGTGAATGAAGGTAGTCTTCCGGCCGGGAGAGAAGATTGATGATCGCCTCAGCCAGGGCTTGCGGATCGCCGATGCCGGTCACTTCACCCATTCCAGTCATACTGACCGGCTGTCGCACGCCCGGCAAACCACAAGCCGCCACGGGCACGCCGTTACGCATAGCCTCGATCTGGACTAGACCAAAGCTCTCAGTACTATTGAGACTGCAAATGGGAAGGACATTTAGGTTGCGATAAAAAGCGGTCAGCTCCTCCCCATTCAGGGTGCCCAATAGCTTATAGTGATTCTTAAAATCCTGGAACAGCGGAGCCAGCCGATCGGCATAGGCTTCCTCACCCAGGATATTCTGGTAAGGACCGGCGTGAAGCACAAGCGCATCGGGAAAAACTTCCAAGACCCGCGGCAAGGCCTGCAGCAGAATCTCGACGCCCTTCTCGGCCGCCAGGCGGGCTGAGATGCCGATAATCGGCCGGTTTCCCAGAGCATGCTTCTGGCGGAAGGCGGCCACAGTCGCATCCGTGGCCGGTTCCAGGGTGATCGGCGGTGGGATAATAGCCAACTTCTGGTCGATGTAGCGGGAAAGATAGGGCGAGTGATCGGCGTAATCTCGCGTATACGTCACCACGACATTACTCAGTTCGCCGGCCATCCGGTTCTGAAGATGGACAACCCGGTCGACGACCCGATTGAAGAAGCTGGTCGGCAACTGCAAATCGCAATGATAGGTGAGGACAACGGGCTTGCGCAGCAATCGCCCGCGCAATGCCAGACCAGGTGCGTCAAATTGCGGCAGGTGCAAATGCATCACATCTGTTTGCCGGGCCAGTTTCCAGGCCATCGGACCAAAACCGGGCATTAAAACGCCTTTACTGACGCGCAGCGCGACCGGGATACGCACAATCTTGACCCCATCCATTACGTCATATCGGGGCAAGGCCGGGTCATATTGCGAAGTCAGGACGGTGACATCATGTCCTTGTTCTACCAGGGCACGGCTCAGGCGTTCCACATATATGGTGAGACCGCTCACCCACGGTCGATAGTAGGTCAAAACTTCTAGAATTTTCATGACTTAAAGGAAATACTCAGCACAATCTATACACGTCCTGACGCGCTTGTTCGCACACGAACCGACGATTAGGACTCTCACTTGCTTGGATCAGGGTGCTTGTTCGGCTTGCTGGCGTGACATTAACGACTGTGCCGAATTCAAGACATGCCGAAATGTAACCCCGGTACTGAACACGCCGATCACCCCGAATAAGACCAGAATGATGATATTCATCACGTGATAAAGGAATGCGAAACCGGCCGATTCGGCGGCAGACTGCCCATACAATTGTAAGGCGGTAATAACCGCAAAATGAAATGGCCCGATTTGCCCCGGGGTAGAGGGGACGGCCACACTAAATGCCGCCGCACAAACTACAAAGCCCGTCAGAGCCGCTGTCGGCTCCAAACCTACAGCCTTCATCGTGAAATAATAGGCGACCAGAATCGGGATCCACACCAGGACGCTCAAGAAAAGGAGAATCAGCCCGTCTCTCAAGCTGGTCAGACTTTTTAAACCAATGAGCAATTCATCTAACCGGCGTATCCAGGCCGCGCGATTGAAAAACGGCAGAAAACGACCGAGGATGCGGTCCGCCAACGCAATCGCCCGGCTCCGCTGATTAGCGGCGATGATCAATACGACGATACCACCCAGGGCGGCAAATCCGGAGACCAGAGCAAAAGAGCGCATCCAGTCAGGCAGCAAAGTTAATCCTGACAAGGTGAATGGCAGGAGCACGACGATGAACAGCATGTCGAGTAATCGCTCAACAACCATCGTCGAAATGCCCCAGGGAACGGTGACAGGGGGGACATTGCCGATGAGGATGGCTCGCGCGACATCGCCCAACCGCAATGGTAAAAGTTGGGTCAACATATAGCCGATGTTTTGAATATGAAAGACCTGGTTGTAGGAAACAGAATTGCTGAGCATGAACCGCCAGCGGATGGCTCGAATCACCAAAAAGGCAACGATACCGGCTGCCCCAAAAGCCAGGTAACCCGGATGGACATGTCTCAAAGTCTCGATAATTTCATCGGGCCGGGCATAGAAAATAAACACCGCCGCCAATGAGGCCACGCCGACCAACAAGCCGGCCAATATTTGCCATTGCCCTTTGCGGGATTGTTGCTCCATACGTGTGACATTATACCAGTAACAGGAGAGGACGTGCAGGATTGACCAACTGCCGGCCGGCGCGTATGATAAACCCTATCCCGCATTTAACCTCGGAGGCAACGTATGGAGTATGTTAATCTAGGCCGGTCCGGCCTGAAAGTATCCCGCATATGCTTGGGAATGATGACCTACGGCACACCTGAATGGCGCGAATGGGTGCTGGACGAAGAAAAAAGCCGCCCGTTTATCCGCCGTGCTCTGGACCTGGGGATCAATTTCTTCGATACCGCCGATATGTATTCGCTTGGTGTGAGCGAAGAAGTGACCGGGCGGGCATTATGGGATTTAGCCCGGCGTGATGAAGTGGTGCTGGCGACGAAGGTTTACTTCGCTATCGGCCGGGGGCCGAACGGCGGGGGACTTTCGCGCAAGCACATCATGGAGGCTATAGACGCATCGTTGCGTCGACTCGGAACTGACTATGTCGATCTTTACCAGATACATCGTTGGGATGGGTCGGTGCCGATTGAGGAAACCATGGAAGCGTTGCATGACGTCGTCAAGGCCGGCAAAGCGTTGTATATCGGGGCGTCGAGTATGTATGCCTGGCAGTTTGCCAAAGCGCAATACACCGCCGATTTGCATGGTTGGACTCGTTTTGTGTCAATGCAAAATCATATGAACCTCGTTTATCGCGAAGAAGAGCGGGAAATGCTCCCGTTTTGTATCGACCAGGGCATCGGTGTGATCCCCTGGAGTCCGTTAGCCCGTGGCTTTTTGGCCGGCAACCGCCAGCGAGACGGCGAGATGCCTACCCGGCGGGCGGGAAGCGAC
>JAWOHK010000183.1:0-9592 GCA_046485205.1 Chloroflexota bacterium
TACAATTATTGTTCTTGTACTGCTAATAGCAGCTTTCAAATTTTCACCAAAGGCATCTGATACAATACCGTTAAAAGAAAAACCTGGAGGCGGATTACAGATGCATAACGTGGATAGGCACGAAGGATATTGGCTTTGTTAAAAATTCCCGGGCCACCTGCAGGAACAACCGGTCGCAAGAATACGCGCGTCGAATGATAGGGTAATGAACTTGCCGGAGGAGGTGTATTATAAAGAGGTGCTATATGCACGATTTCAGTGAAGAGATCGGACAGATAATCCAGCTCGCGTACCGTCGGACCCCATCCGACATAATGACCGTTCGCTCGGTAATGGGGAGTGTGGGAAACGATTAGCAGTCGCATTTAAATTCTATTTCTCTGACCCGGTTCATCATCGGGTTGCTTTGATCGATAAAAATCCACGCAAAAGGCGATCATATGCGGCCACGCGCTCAGCCCACGTGGCTGCCATCGCCGATTCGCGGGCCAGGCGGCCCATTTCTCGGCAACGCTCCTCGTCTTCGAAAAGGGCAATCACCGCCGCGGCAACTGCCTCCGGATCATTCGGCGGCACACTGAGGCCGGTCTGGCCTTCGGCAATGGCCTCCGTCAGTCCGCACTCACGACTCACCACTGCGGGCACACCGCACAATGCCGCCTCTTTCACCACGATACCATAGCCCTCGACATCCCCATCGGCTGCTTGGCGGCTGACTAAGACAAACAGGTCGGCCAAATTATAGGCAAGAGGTAGCTTATCTTCGGCGATGAGACCGGTGAACCGCACCTGTTGGCCAACTCCCAATTCGGCGGCAAGCGTTGCAAATTCTGCCTGTTTTTCCGGTAAGCCAACCATTACATAAACTGTATCTGGAAAGGACTTCAGGATGCGTGGTAGGGCGCGAATGACAACGTCCTGAGCTTTTCGCTCGCTCACTCGGCCAACTGTCAATATCACCCGAAAATCCTCGACATCCCAGTCATGGCGCAGTTTAGATGGATTCAGACCGGGCCGAAATCGCTCTCCGTCGGCCGCGTTGGGGATGACCGTCAGGCGAGACGGTTCGGCAAACCGGCGAATGAGGTCGGCCGTAAAGTCGCTGACGGCCACGACCACTGCGGCGCTTCGAAGGGCCCATCTGGTGAGTGTGGACGAAACAAGGGAAGTCTGACCGAATTCCGTTCCATGGCCAACGGCGACCCAGGGTATAGGGTAAACCGATCGGAGCGCCGCCGCGGTCCATAACGCACGTTGCCCGGTGGCGATCATCACCTCTGGCTTCCACGCGCGTACGCTCTCCACAATTACTTGCAGTCGCCTCGCCCACCATAATGCCCCCGTATCACGCTCCGGCAAAGCCTGGACGTGAAACGTCTGGCGGCGATTGAAGTCTTCGCGCGCCATAGGGTTGACATAAGCCTGTGACGTGAGCACACACACTTCCCATCCGAGCTTTGTAAGATGACGAGCTAAATGGAACGCATGAGTGCCGATTCCTCCAGGGCCGGGTGGGAATTCGCTACTGAGGAGTAGCAAGCGGCAGTTGCTCTCAGAGTTAATCGCCATCTGAGCGACCCGGCTCACATAGTTGGCCATGGCTGTGTCAACTCGTGAGTACCCGTCTCCGGTACAACGGGCGCCATAGCACGCGAATCGATATTAACGGTTTGGGAAAGTTGCCATAAAACCAGCGCCAGAGAAAGGGTAAACGGGATAGCGGCCAGACGCATGGCGCTATGAATCATGATGGACAAGGCCCAAACCGCAAAAGCCGCGGTCATAGCGCGACTTAACCCTGTCCGGTTGTCTTTGTAGCATTGAATTATCATCCAACCCAAAATCAGAATGGCGATAATGCCAAACATTCCATGCTCAGCCAGAAGCCGAGTAAATTCGGTATGGGCTGACACCGCGATACCGATATATTCTTCGTGAAATCGGGCTACCTGGCCTACCCCGACCCCTGCTACCGGATTGTTGGCAAATGCTTGCATGTCGATTTGAGCTAATTCCAGTCGACCGGTCGTATCAATATCACTAAATCGATCGGATAAGACACCACCGGTGAAATTGTCGAGGTAAGGATAGATTCCGACGATCAATAACACCGCAAACAGAGTCATTAGAACAATAAACCGGCGTCGGGTACGGGGATTGTTCATCAGATGGAAACCAAAAACGGCCAAGGCTAAGACAAAGCTGTAGATACCGCCGCGGGAGAAGGTGAGCAGACCCTGCCCTAACATGATAATCGTCAAACCCAAGATAAATATTCTCGCCGCCCGCGCCCGCGGCATCAGAATGAACAACATGGTCCCCACCAAGGCCCCCAGACCCATCATATTGGATACCTGGTTAGGCCCAAAGCTGCCACTGGTGATCCAGTTGGAGGCGGCAACGAAGTCGAGCGTCTCCAGGCTGCGCGCCGTGTAATAAATCGCCAGAAAGGTAATGCCAACCACCGGAGCGAGAATGGCCATCAGCAGGCGGAAAACAGTCGGTTGGTTGACAGGCCGTTTCCAAAAATAGAGTATCATCATAATCATAGCCAGGTATCCAGCAAGATTGAAGCTCAGGGGGTCACGCGCACTGACGATGCCAACTTCGAGAATGGTTATAATAGCTCCCGGCAACAGCACCACCAGTAAGATTATAGGCGCCAGAGTCCGGATACGCCGCCAGTCGCTTTGCAAGCGCCATTCAGCTACGAGGGCGATGAAAACCAACACGACCATCGCGTACTTGGCGTACTCCCACACCAGGTGGGCTTGGGACATACGCCATAGAACCTCGCAGGAAGCAATATAGGCCAGCGCAAACAGGACGTGGGTCGTGCGGCCGGTCAGTCCCGCCAGGATGCCGTATACAAGAACGATCAAGGCATGGATGGTACTGAACCAGGGCGATACCTCCATCAACATCGCCAGGGGCACATGGAGTAGCAATAAGAGGACGATGCGAACATTGACCGAGTTTGCCAGGTCGCGCGCCGGGTTACCTGTCATGGTCGATGGAGCCGGTGAATCAGATGAATAGGGTGAGATCCTCATGCTGTCAAAAACTCCTCTTCCTCCAACGGATGATAGGCTGGAATAGACGGATAGTTACGTAGTAAATGCCGCCCTTGATCCATCCGGGAGCGATTTTGGCGATGGGTATCAGGCAATAGAAGTGTTAAATAAGCCATCCTGATTAGCCTGCGTAATCCTGTTTGACGGCCGCGAAGCGTCCCTACTGTGCGGATGAGGACTGCTTCTTTGACCTGATCTGTCGTGAAGTACCGGCACCAAAGGTAGGCTTCGGTTGGGGCCAGCAAGTGCCGGTGATCCATACTCTCCCGGCTGGCCGAACGCGTGATGACGCGCGCATTATGTTTACGCAAACCTCCTCGGGGCGCATGAAGGTGAAGCACCCTTGCCCCCGGGTTCAAAACCAATTCCTGTCCGGCTAAATAGAGGCGCATGCCGAGATCGCCATCCGCCCGCTCACCGCGTTCATAGGCCAGATCGAACAGGCCGGACGCATGTAAGGAACCTGTGCGAAGCATCGTGTTATTCGTCGGGAAGACGTCACTGTTCCGAATCCGTGTGAAATCATCGGGCAGCATCCCGGCCCCTGCTTCCTCGGCCACCCCGCAAGAGGCATCGACGCCAAAGCGATAAAGAAAACCCAGGTGCCGGGCGATCAGGTCGGGCGATATCACGTCATCGTCGTCGAGGAAGAGCACATACTTACCTTTAACAACGGCCAGCCCGGCGTTGCGTGAGGAACATTGCCCGGCTTGCTCGCGATAGATGACCTGCAATGGCAGGTCAGGGAAACGTTCAGGCCAATCTTTATCTCGGCTCTCCCCGGCAGTTTGGTCAACGACAATGATTTGCAACGGCTGTATCGTTTGAGCGCGTAATTGATCGAGCAAGTTAAACAGGTACGGATAACGATCCAGGGTTGGTATCAATACGGATACTGGAACAGTCTCTTTATCAAAACCCGTAAGACCGACATTATTCAAGGAATGCCCGTTGTGACCTGATTTCGGTCGTGATAGGCCATCATCTTCAAGCGCGTGAAGTCCGGCAGCCGGTGTCCTTCCCGGAGAGAATGGCCGGAGAAAGACCCGGATGATCTCGCCCAAGCCAACCCCTTGCCGCCACAACCGCCAGCAAGCCCAAGCCGTCCACATTCGCCCGTAACGCAAGCGTAAAAAGCGAATATCGTCCTCGAGCGGCGCTTGTTGATGATGAACCACTAATTCATCGGTAACAGGTATGAGATGGGCTACATGACGCATAATAGCCCCGTGCCGGATCCAACGATGGCCTAACTCCAATGACGCACCGGTTAGTGATCTGAACCAGGGGTCGGGACCACCTAACTGCCGGATTGCTTCCGCTCGAACTAGGCAGGCTCGCAGCGACAACCGCCAGGAAGTGGCGACGACTTCCGGAAAAGGATCGCGGTTGAAGCGCCAGACAGGATCGACATAATTCATCATTTGAGGCAAGCCGCCCATGCCCAGGCTCAAACCGGCATGCCAGACGTCGCCCGGCAATTGTGTCGTAGAGATCACGACCTGGCTGTCAGGTAAGCCCAGGCCCGAATCCCAAAACAATAAGTAGTCTACATCCGGGTCCAGGCCGACGGATATTTCCGCCAGGACCGCTGGGTCTGGTGTTGCAGGATGAATTTGCCCTAATTGCCAGTCCGGCAGAGACTGATTCGGAGAGCCGATAAGGATCAGATCAATGCGCACCGTTGGCCACTATCTCTCTGTAAAACCGATCGAACGCGGCGATCTGGTCTTCATAGCGAAAACAGTTTTCCACTCGGGCCCGACCGGCAGCACCCATTTGCCGGCGAAGCCCGCTATCACCGGCCAGCAAGCTCAATTTCTCGGCCAGCGCGTTCGGATTGCGCCGCGGTACAACAAACCCGCTAACGCCGTCGGCTACATTCTCCGGCAATCCGTCGGCATCGGAGCAAACGACTGGCAATTTCATGGCTTGGGCTTCCAATACGGCGTTACTAAACCCTTCGGATACCGCGGGGTGCAAAAGCACATCGGCCCAATGCATCTCATTCAGTACTTCCGGCTGGGAGCGGCCGCCCAAAAATTGAACCTGTTCTTCCAAGCCCATTTGATAGCGGGCGAAAGTCAATGATTCCAGGTAATTCCCGGCACCAATGATGTGATATTCAAAACTGATTCCGGCATCCTTGATGATTTTAACGGCATTCAGCGCATATTCATATCCCTTTTTCCACTCCAAACGGCCGACACTAAGGATACGCAAAGGACGCTCGGCAGCGCTGGAACTGGCTGGCTGTGCCTTCGGTGTGGGTTCAAAAAAAGACAAATTAATGGCCGGTGCAATGAGCAGGTGAGGTTTATCCTCCGGGCAGCCACGTTGTTGCGCCTTACGCCATAAGTCGCGGCCGAGCACATGCACCGCGTCAGCCGTAGTCCACACGGGCGCGTAGTGATCGGGATTTTCCAGTCCCACATAATTCAAATCGTATCCACGAAAACTGACGGACAGGCGGCAACCGAGCGATTGTTTCAGATAGGTCTTGCCCACCGCCAATGCTCCGAACTCGTAATGGACAATATCGGGGGACAGGCCGATGATCATTGCGTCGAGATAGAACCGCTTGGTCACTTTCAGTCCGTATAGGCGAAACCCATTCCGCCAATAGCGCCCCATTAATCGCGGTGCACGCAGAAAGGTCATCAAGAACGCCGGCAGCCACAACAGTATAACCAGCCAGCGAGGTTGATGAGGCCATTGCCGGTGAACTCTCTTCTGCAAATCGGAACGCGCCAACAGCGGAGCAAATTTGGCCCATTCGTTGTGGGCAATCCGATGACAGATAAGATGAACATCCCAACCGCTATCGACCAGGCCGATGAATTTGTTGATGATAAACGTCTCCGACAATCGCGGAAACACAGGCACAACCATTACCAGCCTCATGCCTCAGACCACACTCCTGAATAAATCAACAAACGCATCGACCTGTTTGTCCAGGTAAAAATCCCGTTGGATGCGCGCCCGGGCAGCCGCGCCCATACGTTCCCGGGTAACTGGATCCTGCCTCAATCGTATCAACGCATCAGCGATCGCCACGGCGTCCCGCGGTGGAACCAGATACCCCTCGATACCGTCCGTCACTGCCTCCCGCATCCCGCCGACAGCGGTGGTTATCACCGGCAGGCCGCAAGCCATTGCCTCCAGTACTGCGTTCGAAACTCCTTCACTTAAACTGGAAAGAACAAATACATCAGATTCTTGTAGCTGTTGTCGCACTTGTTCCGGTGATAGCTGTCCACGAAGCACGACCGCCTCATTCAGTTTAAGGTCATGAATAGTGTACAATAATCGTTGGCGCTCCGGGCCGTCACCTATTATGGTGAGACAAGCCGGAATCCCTCGATCTAACAAGTTACGAGTTGCCAGAAGTAGATATTCATACCCCTTTCGCCAAATGAACGCTCCCGTGGTAATCAAACGAAATGGATCAGATTTCTCTACCAATCGTCTGTTCGGGAAAAAGAAATTCTGATCGACGGCCGGGTAGATAACCACTGAACGGGCCGGATCCAGACCATATTTCGAAGCCTCATCCCGAATTGCGACCGAAACGCAATGTACCGCTGCCGCCTCGGCAAAGGTTTTCCGCAAACCGTCACGAATATCGGCGCGTTCCGGGTTCTGTGGGGCTACGTTGATTTGCGCTCCTCGGCAACTCACGATCGTCGGGGCGCGATCGAATAGAGGCAGGTTTTCAATTGCACCACTATTCCAGGGAAAATATAAAACATCCCAATACTGTGTGCTGAATGGCAACCATCTCTGGAGGAGTTCCAATCGCTTAAAACCGGAAACATCCACCGAGGCTTCCAAATAGGGCCTCAGGTTACTTCCAGGGCTGAGCGCTGCCCGGCCGAGATTCTGGCCGGCTCGCCAAAATCTTAAAGGGACTGGATCACTCCACTTTGGAAGGGGCAACCAGTCAAAGTTAGGCAGCGATAACCAGGCTGCGCCGGGTTGAGAACTCGTAGCTACCCTGACACGGATACCAGCCGTTATGAGACCCTGAATCAAGTTCTTCAAGAATGTTTCTGGAGGCCAATTGATTCCAGCTATCAAGAGGCTTAATGGACTCTTGCTCTTCATCATTGCCTGTATTGGTTTCCGTGAAGTTCCAACCACGCCGAAAATGTCAACAACATCGCTACAGTGTAACCACTTTGGGGTGTGGGAGAGCCGGAATAAAACGTTCGTATTAGGTCGGACACTTTCGTTTGTGGTATAAATTCATGAAGCTGCAAACCCGACTGTAGAAGCCATTGGTTAAGTCCCTGACGCCCGGCTTCATTAAGAAATTGCACTTCCCAGTTACGTTCGATTACCTCCTGCCCGGTTAACCAACGCATCCCCTTTTTCAGTGCACGCCTTGGTATGTTCCAGGGATCGTGTTTTCCATGTTTAAACAGATCTGTGCCAGTGACTTGCCAGTTGACTGACGCCATATCCGGTGCGTAGCGTTTGAGATAATCGATTTGCAAGCGCCTCCCGGCAACAAAACGCGAGGGTACAGTCATAAAAAAATCAGCGAGCCGCGTATCATAAAATGGCAAGCGAGGAAAGGAGGCGGCCTGAAACATGCGTATGCTGGAGGTCGTCCATCGAGACGACCATTGGTCTGTTTTATAAGCCTTGAGCCGGAAATCTGGTTCAGCGATACTATCGAATGTGGCTAACCGATCCTGAATTAGATCTCGCACGACGCTCTCCGCATCCAATGAACCTAATTGCGGTTGGCACAACTCTTTTATCAACCAATCGCCCGGTTTTTTAAACTTGGCCAAAACGTATTCAAGCAAACCGCTTGTGGCCATCGAATCCGGCTGAGAATCAAATAATCCCATGTCATCCAAAAACAAATCGCCCAAGTGGGCAGCGATCAGCCAATCCGTCTCATCATGTAAATCATTCCTGATAGCCGCCTGACGTGATTGGGTTACATCCTGAAAACCTTCCAAACAATTTACGATCAATTCTAAACTTTGAAACAGATAGGGTTGAATCAGGAATATATGAATTGGTAACTCGCGTACCGCAGCTATTTTTTTAGCGATAGAGGTTTCAATTGAATTCTCGCCATAGCCGTACGAATAGAACCACAACCGATTATTCTTTAAGTCGTAAGGATCGATGGCTGCCACAGTGGATCGCGAATCAAGCCCACCTGAAATAGGTATTCCTATTCGACCGCCGCCTGTCAACTCGATCATGACGGCCCTTAAAATTTCCGCGAATTCATCTACAGTGTCATCATAGGAACGATCCTCTTGGGGAACGTATGACCAATCCCAGTATCTTTTTTCCTTTATCAATTTACCTCGATGATCGAATTGGTAATGACCGGCCGGACGCAAGATCTTTATATCTAAAAATTGAGTCCGGTCATCGGCAAAAAAACCTAATCTAAAGAATCCTGTTAAACCAAGCCAATCCAATTCTGTATGATCAACCGCTGCATTAACAGCCTGCAGGAAGGAGCTAATTGCCGGGTGCTGGACACTCAACCCTCTATAGACGTGGAGTGTAGCGTATCGATTGGTCCATATGTGCCATTCATTGGCGGATTTATCATGGGCCAATATATGAAAGTGACCGCTTAACGAAGCCGCAGAAGTATTTCTATGAAGTAATGAATAGAGAGTATGTGCTGGATCAAAAGTTCCATATAATTCACCAAACAACCAGGCCTTCCAAAGGTGCGTTTCTATACGTATAAAAGGAAACCCGCGCCAATCTTTACTAGGTGTGGAAAGCCACAACTGCCATCCTTCATCGTTTCCTTCTAAGCTCCAACGAGAATCTGGCCGCCGTTTCGGTATCTTGATTGGCCCAGTCGAAAATGCAAGTGTCCAGTCCCCACACGTTCCTGTTTCCACAGAAAATGAGGGGGATAAGGAGTTGGATTCTCGTTGAGAGGCTGTCTCTGAAGTGTTCATCTTAAGGTTTATCAGGTTGATGCTCTCTAGCGATCGATCCTTGTGAAGTGACTAAACGAATCATAAATAAGTATACGAAGAAGCTTAGGGATATCTTGAGCGGTCGTTGAGCTCGGCAAGTTGTTTGGCTGCATCGTCGTTGGCCGGCTGTAAACTGAGGACATGCTCAAAAGCGAGGCGAGCATCATCAATTTGATTGGTTGCTACCAGAAAGTGTCCGGCCTTAAGCCATACAGCGCTATCTTCTGGTCGTAGTGCCAGAGCTGCACGGTATGCTCTGGTTGCTTGTTCCACTTCTCCGATAGCATCAGTAGCCAAGGCTAGATTCAACCAGTAACCAAAACCATCTGGCTGGATATTCGTCGCTTCTAGAAAGTATACGGCCGCATCGGTCACCCGACCGGTTTCAACCGCCAACTCACCTCTTACAGCCCAAGAATTAGCATCTAAAGGCCAGCGTTGTAAAAGGCGAGCATACCAGCTATCGGCTGTTTCGAAATTGCCCTCTATACGATAGGTATTAGCCATGCCGATATATAGGATTCGCTGATCAGCATATCGAAA
>JAWOHK010000206.1:0-12967 GCA_046485205.1 Chloroflexota bacterium
CGCCGCCCTGCAAAGCGGCTTTGTCCAAGCCCAAGTCGACGAAGTGGCCCAAAAAAGATATGCCAATCTTACCACACAGCGCGATGTGATGGTGGGGACAAACCGGTATGCCAATCAGAATGAGGCTGCGCCGCTATCTGATCTGACGGACTATGAAGGTGTCTATCGCGAACGAGCAGCCCAAATGGATCATTACCGCACTCATGACGACGATCCGGCCGCGCACTTGGAAGCGCTCGACCGTTTGGTAAAAATGCTAGAAGCGCCACCGGAGTTGATGGTGGAGACGGCCATCGCCGCCGCTGCTGGCGGAGCCACCCTGAATGAAATCGCCCGCACGCTGCGACTGCGCGACGAGGCTGGACCAGTCATCGTACCGGTTAAGCCTACCCGCCTATCCGTGCCGTTTGAACGCCTGCGCCATCATGCAGATGCCTATTCTGCGGCCCATAATCACCCCCCGCGCATCTTCCTGGCCAACATAGGACCACCTCGGCAACACAAGGCCCGCGCGGATTTCGCCCAGGGTTTTTTCGAGGTTGGTGGTTTCAGCGTGTTGACCAACAACGGATATCCTACCGTCGAAAAGGTCATCGCGGCGGCTGTCGAATCCGGCGCGCCGGCAGTTGTCATCTGCTCGACGGATGAGACTTATCCGGAGGCCGTCCCACCGCTCGTCAAGGGTATTAGAGAGCATGGTCAGGACATAATCATTATCCTGGCCGGGCGACCTGGCGAACAGAGAGAGTTTCTTGAATCGGCGGGGGTCGAGTCGTTTATATACGATGGCGCAGATTGCCTGGCGTTGAATTCGTGGTTGCATGACCGTCTCGGTAACAGAGAACCCGTCCAATCTCGTGACCAGACTCAGTGAGAAAGACAATGACTAATCCCGATTTTACCCGGATCGATTTGAAGACTGACTTTCCCAAACAGAGTTACGCTACCTGGCGAAGCCATCTTGAGGACCAGACCCATCAAAGCGCAGGCGACTTTCTCTGGAAAACTATGGAGCAAATCGATGTTCGGCCGCTCTACACGGCCGACAACTTGGCCGGGATGCAACACCTTGATTACATCGCCGGGCTACCGCCCTACTTGCGGGGTCCGTATGCAGCCATGTATGTCGTCCGGCCATGGACGGTGCGGCAATATGCCGGGTTTTCAACGGCCGAGGAAAGCAACGCCTTCTACCGACGCAACCTGGCCGGGGGCCAACGCGGCCTGTCGGTGGCCTTCGATTTAGCTACTCACCGGGGCTATGACAGCGACCATCCCCGCGTCGTCGGGGACGTCGGCAAGGCGGGCGTGGCCATCAGCTCTCTAGCGGATATGAAGATTCTGTTTGACGGCATCCCACTCGAAAAAATGTCAGTTTCCATGACCATGAATGGAGCTGTTTTGCCGGTGCTGGCCTTCTACATCGTCGCCGCCGAGGAGCAAGGGGTCAGCCACGAACAACTGACAGGTACGATCCAGAATGACATCCTTAAAGAGTATATGGTCCGCAATACGTATATTTACCCGCCGGAACCGTCGATGCGAATCGTCGGCGATATCTTTGCCTACACGGCGCGGGAAATGCCCAGGTTCAACAGCATCAGCATCTCCGGCTATCACATGCAGGAAGCGGGCGCGACGGCCGACATCGAACTGGGTTACACCCTGGCCGACGGGCTGGAATATGTGCGAACGGGGTTGAAGGCGGGCCTTTCGATAGATGAATTCGCGCCGCGTCTTTCTTTCTTCTGGGCTATCGGCATGAACTATTTCATGGAGATCGCCAAGATGCGCGCCGGGCGTTTGCTCTGGGCCAAACTCATCAAGCAGTTCGACCCGCAAGATGCGAAGTCGATGGCTTTGCGCACTCATTGCCAGACCAGCGGCTGGAGTCTAACTGAGCAGGACCCCTTTAACAACGTCGCCCGTACCTGCCTGGAGGCGATGGCCGCCGTCTTGGGGGGAACACAATCGCTGCATACCAACGCCCTCGATGAGGCCATCGCATTGCCGACCGATTTTTCGGCGCGCATTGCCCGCAACACCCAGCTATACTTGCAACACGAGACAGGCATCACTCAAATCGTCGACCCATGGGGCGGCTCCTATCTCGTTGAGACCCTGACCGACGAACTTGTCAAACGAGCCTGGAGTCACATTCGGGAGATCGACGGGCTGGACGGTATGGCCAAGGCGCTGGAAACAGGCCTGCCCAAGATGCGCATCGAGGAAGCGGCCGCCCGCCGCCAGGCGCGCATCGATTCGAAACAAGAGACGATTGTCGGCGTCAACAAATACCGGCTTGACCGGGAGACCGCAATTGATATTCTGGAAGTGGACAATACTGCTGTTCGTGAGCAACAGATCGCCCGGCTACAAGCTTTACGCGCCGAGCGAGATGGCGCCGCGGTTGAAGCCGTGTTGTCAAAGCTATCGTCAGCCGCCGATTCCGGGGAAGGCAACCTTTTGGAGCTCGCTGTCGACGCGGCTCGCGCTCGCGCGACGTTGGGCGAGATATCCGGCGCGTTGGAAAAAGTTTGGGGAAGGCATAAGGCTGTGATTCGATCGATTGCCGGTGTTTACCGCTCTGAGTATGGCGAGGAAGATGAGATGGTTCGTGTGCGGCAGATGACGGATGAATTTGCGGCGGTCGAAGGACGGCGGCCGCGAATCCTGGTCGCAAAAATGGGCCAGGACGGCCACGACCGTGGGGCCAAGGTTATCGCCACCGCTTTCGCCGACTTGGGCTTTGATGTTGACATTGGGTCGTTGTTCCAGACGCCGGAAGAAGTGGCCCGGCAGGCGATGGAAAACGATGTGCATGTAATCGGCGTCAGTTCTTTGGCCGCCGGACACAAGACACTCCTGCCGCAGCTCGTAGAGGAATTAGAACACCTGGGGCGAGGCGATATCATGGTCGTGATCGGCGGCGTTATCCCCGCTCAGGACTACGAATATCTTTATTCCCACGGCGCGGCGGCTATCTTCGGGCCGGGGACGGTCATCCCGGTGGCGGCGCAGAAGATCCTGATGGAGCTGGGGAAGCGGTTAGGTCACGGATAGCCTAGCTACGGAGTTTTAACGGAAAGTCATTTGCGCCCACACCGGGAAATGATCGCTGGCCAGCACTTCCGGCAAAACCCCGGCCGCCGACGTGTCAAATCCCCGGCTAAAGATGTGGTCGGTGGCCGCCACTCTTCGCCCCCAACGGGTGAAGGTTGGTCCCAGATCGACTGTACCGTGAGCCATATCCACAGCCTCAAATTGGTCCTTTAGCCCTTGAACCCCCCTGTCTGAGACCGTATTGAAATCACCGCCGGCGATGACCCACGGCGCATCAGCCGGTATATCGTTAATTATCGCCTGAATTTGAGCCGCCCTCATGACCGGCAGTGCGGTCGCCACTTCGATGTGGGTTGAATACACCAGTACATCATGCGTCCCGATCCGCACGGTGGCCCGCGTTGCTATCCGTTGCTGGCCTGACAACGGGTGCAGACCCGGTAAAATGAGCTTGCGGAAATCCTCGATTGGCCACTGGGCCAGTATGGCATTGCCGAAGTTGTCCCCATCCTTGGCAACGGAGGCCGGATAGTACGCGTAATTGTAACCCAGGCGATTGGCGATTTCGGCCGTGCCATGCTCGTCCATTTCCTGAAGCAAGATGATGTCGGCTTCATTTATCCACTCGATGGATTCAAACGCGCTGACTGCTTCGCCGATTTTCTCACCATACCGAATATTATAACTGACTACGCGAATTTCATCGGCGTGCCGAGAGCCCTTTGGCGCATGACGACCACTATAACCGGGTCCGTCAGCCGCCGTGTAGTTAACCGGCGGACGACCGACAAACGATGAATGATGCAAAAGCCGAAAGCCTCCGGTACCGCCGGTCAGCAACAGCAGGAGTGCAAAATAGTTGAAAACTCTAGAATGAAATCGGGGAATAACGGTGAAGATGCTCAAAATTGTTGATTTCGTTGGCCTGATTCTAGCCAACCAGAAGAGTTTCCTCTGGATAGTTGATACTTTGGGAGTTTCCCTGGCGCTGAAGTAATACAACCATGATCGTCATCGCGCCAAGACGACCCCAGAACATCACAAAGGTGATGAGGAGACGGCCGAAGTCATTTAACTCAGGCGTGACGCCCAATGACAATCCAACCGTCGCAAAAGCTGATACCACTTCAAACAACGCCTGATCCAGCGACAATGATTGTGTAAGCAACAACAACCAGGTCGCTACACCAACCACACCCAGGCTGACGACGAATACAGCTGTCGCCCGGTTCACGGTACCAGGTGAGATTGTGCGGCGCAACAGGACCGTTCGTTGAGATCCTTTGGCATAACCGATGACCGCCAGACATAACACGGCGAAAGTCCCCGTTGTGATTCCACCCCCCATAGATGCCGGGCCGCTGCCGATAAACATTAGGGCCACAAGCAATAATCGACTCGACTGGTGAAGTTGATCGAAGCTTTGTAAGCCCGGGAACCCGGCCGTCCGCGCCGAAACGGATTGGAACCAGGCAATGACAATGCGATGCATTAGTGGTACTTCGGCCAAAACCCCTTCCGGGTGAAATTCACCGATGAGAAAGCCGATCATCCCAACCAATATCAGAATAATCGCGGTGACGATCGTTACCTTTGAGGTCAGAGAAAGGCGGCGGGAAGCGCCTTTAAATAGAACATCCATATAGACCGGAATCCCGAGGCCGCCCATGATGACCAGCATCCCCACGATGATTAGGGAGAGAATATCATTGGGCAATCCGCCTGGATATTGTGGTAAACCCGCGAAGAGATCAAATCCGGCATTGCAAAAAGCGGTGATGGAATGAAACACAGCATAGTAGAGACCAGTTTCAATCGGAACAATCCCGTTTATAGACCAATGAAGGTAAAGCAAGACAGCTCCAATCGACTCAATCACGATCATGACCAGTAGGGTCCGTCCCAGGATAGTTTGAATCGCTCCCGGCTTTTCTAATCCCATCTCGCTGGTTAAAGCCAGCCGGTCTGTCAAGGTCAGCGGACGGCCGATCAAGAGGAGTGTCAAAACCACCAGGACAATAAAACCCAGTCCCCCGACTTGAATCAGGAGCAGGATGACAGTCTGCCCCATAAGCGTGAAATCTGTACTTGTCGTTGTTACTGCCAGGCCAGTGACAGTGACGGCCGAAGTAGCCGTAAAAAGACGTTCGACAAGAGTGAGGGAGCGCGTGGTCATACCGGGCAAGCTCAATAATAATGTGCCCATGAAGACCATTATTCCCAAGCCGATAACCAAGCGAGCCGCGGCAGGAACTCGAACCGGCGAACGCTTTCTGGTTTGCAACGGTGAGTTAACAGTGCTCCGCTGAACGAGGGGATTAATCCGTGTCACGCACCAATTTCTCAACGCGCAGCGGTTCCCCCACCACAACCAGGATATCACCTTCCAACATGAGCATATCGACCGGTGGGTTAGCAAATAGCTGATTATTACGCAACACGGCCAAGATATTGAGCTGCCGTTCGGTAAAAGAATTAATCGGCAGGCCGGTCATTCGGTGGGGCACAGTTACTTCCACGATCTCCAGGCTAGATCCTAGTGAAATACTTTCCAAAATACCGGTTACCGCCAGGTCATATGCCAGACGATCCCCACTTTCGTGGATGGGCTGGATGACACGATCGGCACCGATACGCAGCAGAATATCTTTATGACGCTCCGTGTGGACCACACCGATAACATTCGGCACCCCCATCCGTTTAAGAGAAATTGTTGTTAAGGCACAAGCCTCGAAGTCGTCGACCATCGTGACCACAACGGTGCTAAAGGCAGTTATATTGATTTCGGCCAAGGCTTCTTCCGAGGTAGCATCTAGTACAACCGCATCACTGATTTCATTAGCGATGTCTTGCACTATTCTCATATCGGTGTCGATGCCCAGGACCGTACAATTAAGTGCAGCCAACCGGCGCGCCAGACGGCCGCCGAATCGGCCCAGCCCAATCACTGCAAATTCGGCATCCCGGGTTTTTCGTTTTAGACGTTGTGGTAATTTATCTGTTAAAGTCATTTAATTTAGTCCAGTACTTCTAGTGCTCAGATAAGTTGAGTGCAGCTGCCTGTGGCAATTAGGACCTGGCAACCGGAAGACAGTTTCTAGGTCTACGCGCGAGATGCCGGCACCGGTGTCACAGAAATAACAAAGTGATTGTATCACTTACATCACGAGAATGAACCATAATTCGCCGTGCGTGTTGTAAATAATTGTGGCAATCCTAGGCTTTAATCTTGTGCGCCGATGATTTATCATAAACCGTACAGGATCAAGTCACTCCTGATCCTGAATAATAACAATTCGGCCGATGAACGTTTATTCAGGTTGTGAGCCACTAAACTTTTCAGATTTTCACCCCTGCTTCAGATTCAGTGTTCAATAGCCTGTATTCAACCACTCTTGGCATGCCGATATGGTGACGCTCACGGAAGTCGTTCCGGCTGCCGATCCGTTACCAATCGGCTATACTCAGAACCAAAATTTGGATTAACGCATCCCTTATCCAAAACTCGGAGGGTTAGCTGGATCATCTGATCGATAGTGAAATAAAAAAGCATGAGACTGTCCTCAACCTGGTTTTCTCCCAGATGCCGGAGAGACAGAACCGCTGGTCATCTTCGTGGTGGTTCTTCTTGCTCTTTCCCGAAGGACCGGAAGGGTTCGGTCCGCGACAGTTGATGTTCACCATCGCCACCCGGGCGGGCCAACGAATTCGCATCAATGGTACCTGGCTGGCCGGACTGGATCGCTACCGACAAATTGCCAACGGCCGCGACACCTTTGAAGCCATGACCGTCGGATGGTATTGTGATGGCCAGGCGGTCCATGACGAATATGTCCGTTTCGCCGGACCGGCAACCATTGACAGTGAATTGGGCCGCATTGCTTGTCATGAACAAGGAGAACCCAATCAATTCGTAGCCTTTCAACGATCCAGAACCCGCCCGGTCGAGATGGAGGCTGTGATTCGCATCAAGGGAGCCACGGCCGGATTCTCTGTTTGGGGAGCGCTCGATACCCCCACAACTTCACCCTCCGTCAATGTTGACATCGACACTTTTTTCGGTGGCAGCCACTACATTGGCTGGCGTCGTCTCAACTTTCGCGGCAACTTCGAACTGCCTTCCGGCGAAGAAACGTTGCAAGGGGTCGGTTTCTTCCAGCGTGTTTGTCTCAATGTTCCGGTATTTCCATGGAAATGGATCTGGGCCGTTTTCCCTGACCAAAGTTTGTTCACGGCCTACGTACCCTACTTAGGCCTGAACCTGTTTCGTAAAGGCTACCATTTCTTCCATAGCAATCGGTTGGAACAAACTACGATTCCGATTGTTCAATCAGCAAAATGGATATCGCCGGGAAGCACCGAACCAATCCATTTCAACCGCATATCTGCCACGCCGATCCTAGGTCAAGGGCCGCATCCCCTTTTCACCATCAAGGCTACGAATCAACAAGGAGACCACATCTCATTCACCGCTGTACCCTATGGTCTTTCGCGCTTCTATATCGATAGGCCGATTCTGGGTAGATTAGTGGAATCACATTGGAACTATAATGAGTATATGTTTCGGATGGAATCCTTGATCGGGTCAATCAACGGCCAGACCGTGACAAGGGAAACGCGCGGTCAGGCTTTTGGCAGCCTTGAATATGCGTATGGCCTCGGCTTATGAACGACTCTGACAGTCCTCCCGCTCGCCGGCCGGATTGGACGCCGCCCGACCCCGGAGACGCCTTCGCCTCGTTTATCAAGCCGGGAATCGAGGCCAGTCATGACGGCTTCATCCTGTCCGGTTCCCCGGAAGAACAGTCATCAGGGGGACGATCCAGGTCGTTGCTACCCGTTGCCGACTATGTCAACGGTGTCTTGGATGATGACCGGGCGGTGCTTGCTCGGACCATTACGCTTGTTGAAAGCAATTCCTCCGACCATTTTGAACACTCACAAGAAGTTCTGAAAGAACTTTTACCCCACACCGGACGGGCGATGCGGGTCGGCATCACCGGCGTTCCCGGCGCAGGCAAAAGCACGTTAATCGAAGCGCTGGGGATGATGCTGGTTGAGCAAGGGCACAAGGTCGCCGTTTTGACAGTTGATCCAACAAGTAGCCTGACGGGGGGCAGTATCCTCGGCGATAAAACACGTATGGAACGGCTCAGCCGCGAAGCCAATGCCTTCATACGGCCATCACCAACAGGCGGAATGCTCGGAGGGGTCGCTCGCAAAACACGCGAGACGATGCTGGTCTGCGAGGCGGCCGGTTTCGATATTATCATTGTTGAAACGGTTGGGACAGGGCAGAGTGAGATCGCCGTTCGATCGATGGTCGACTTTTTTCTGTTGGTTCTCATCCCCGGGGCAGGCGACGAATTACAAGGCATTAAACGAGGGGTAGTGGAATTAGCCGACGCGATCGTCATCAACAAAGCAGAAGGCGACAACAAGGTTCGCGCCGAAGCCGCGCGTGTGGAATACAACCGCGCACTCCATTACCTGACCCCGGCTACCGAAGGCTGGCAAGCGCGCGCCTATACTTGCTCGGCACTAACCGGAGAGGGTATCGCTAATCTGTGGCAGGTGGTCGAGCGCTTCCGTGAGCGAAGTCTGACCTCTGGCTCGTTCGCCGCACGACGCCGCGAGCAAGTCCGGGAATGGATGCACACCTTGGTTGAAGAACAGCTACGCAGCTATTTCTATAATAATGAAGACGTGCGCGCGTCCTTGCCGGAGATGGAGAAGCGTGTAATGGAGGGCGAAATTCCGGCAACCACCGCCGCACGATTCTTACTCGACCTGGTGGATTTCCGGAAGATGTGACCGCTCAGGATAGCAGCCGTTCATTCGTTCTCATGCGGCGGCTGACAAGATAGTAGATAGCTACCGCTGCTATTCCCACCAGAGGGATAAGCAGCAGGCTCTCCAACCCGGCTGTCAGGGTGCGGCTGTCGGCGATCTGGCCCACCACAAACGCCCCCAATCCAGCCGGCAACCAGCCCAAACCCATCACCATGGCTGAGGCGAAGCCGATTCGTTGCGGCCACGCTTCTTGAGCCAGGACAATGGTGACCGGGTACGACGCGCCGATCATAAGACCAATTAGTACAATCGCGGCAACTTGGAGGCCGCCGCTTAACTGCATTAGAATCCATTGGCCGGCGATCATTCCACACAGGCTCACGGCGATCACCGGTAAGCGGCCGAAGCGGTCGGACAGCGAGCCACCGAAGAGGCTGCCGATTCCCACAGCAACCATCATAATGGATAACGCCGCACCCGCAATTGACAAGGAGTGTCCTTCTGTTAGGAGCCACTGCGGGAGAAACGTCTCCAATGACTGCTGAAAGTAACTACGCGAAGCTACTGTCATGATAATCGCCATCAGAGCTATAATTGAGCCAATTCGTAGAGAAGTATGGGGTCGTTCATCTGTCGAAATGGGGCGGGTTGTCAATGACACTTTTTTCAAACGCCGTGCCAAAACCAAACCGGTTAAGGCCGCTAAGGGAATTAGGATTCCGGTTGCCGACAGGCCGGCCACAGCCAGGGCAACCCCCATGAAAGCGGGACTGATCGCCGAGCCCAAATTGCCGCCAACCGAGAAAATAGACATCGCCCGTCCGCGCTGCTGAGTTTCAGTGAAAGCTGATAGCGCTGCGGCCGGAGGATGAAAAGCAGCCGACCCCACCGCCGCCAGGATCAACAAACCAGCTAACAACCCAAATGTGGGCATGAATCCGACAAACCCCATTAATACCCCACCCCAAACAACACTGATTACGACGATTTTGCGCGGGTCGCCTCGATCGCTAAGCCAGCCGAACAATGGCTGGGTGATTGTGCCGGAGATCGTCATCAGCAAAACGAGCGTACCGATCTGGCCGTAAGTTAGCCCCAGCTTGGGTATGAGGAGCGCATAGGTAACCGGCAGAAAATTAAATCCGGCCTCCAGAAACAGGTGGGCGGTAGCCATGGTCGGCGCGATCCCGGTTCGCCAGGGAGCCAATCCGGTTGAAAACCGGCCTCGTGTTGTCCCAAGGAAAGAGCTAATATTCATAAGCGGGTGATAGTAACATCCGTCAGCTGGATTGGCACGGCAAAATTTCTGTTGAATCAGTCCGCTAATCCTGCTACTCTCAATCGAAGACCACACAAGCCAATAACTTTTAGTGGAGAGGTTGACATATGTATGAAGTTGTCTGGCAGTACGATGAAACCACACCATTCGTCAAGATCAAGCCATCTAATCCGGCCGAAGCCCAACGGACATTGCTGGAAGGTAACCAGGCATTTGCGGATTTTTTCGCGCCTCAGACTGGCACCGAAAGCAGCGAAATTGTTCGCAAATATGTGCGCGTATCACCCTTGGATGTTGGCCTTAGCGAGTCTCCGGGAATTCCGCCGCTTCAGGAACCGTTTGCGGCGTTTCTGAGTTGCGCCGATGCCCGGGTGCCGGTCGAATTGATTTTCGGCCAACGGGCGAACGATCTCTTCGTCGTTCGGATAGCCGGAAACATCCTCGGTAACGAATGTGTGGGCAGTCTCGATTACGCTATTGCCCAGTTAGGCAGCATTCGACTGGTGGGGGTTTTAGGCCACACGGGATGCGGCGCGGTAACGGCCGCGGTCGACATCTACTTACAACCCGACACCTACCTGGGAGTGGCCACTAACCTACCGCTGGAATCTATTATCAGCAAACTAATGGGCCCTGTCCGGGGCGCAGCAGTATTCTTGGAGCGCACTTACGGGGACGGGGTTGAACGTATGCCCGGCTATCGCCAGGCTCTGCTCGAAATGACAGTGTTGCTCAATGCTGCCCTATCAGCCGATGTCCTTCATCATACCTATCGTTCCTTTCTGAACCAGCAGCTCCAAGTCGTTTTTGGTGTTTACAATCTCGAACATCGCACCGTCGGATTACCTGGCCTGGCCCAGGAAGATGAAGAATGGCAAAACGGATTATTCGAACCGCCACGGGATAGTGAAGAATTCACTCGCTTTGGAAACCAGACGGCCGCCTGCCCATTTATCAACAGGCTGCTGAACGCCCAACCGGTCGGATAAACTCCCTGATTAAGAAAGGACGCGTGTCACCCCAGGATTATCTGACGCATTGGGGCTGATGCTGCGTCTTGCCCAGTAGAAGAGCGCGGGTCAAAATATCCTACGCTTAACCAAAGTATCATCCTAGGGTTTGTATACAATTCCCGTCATTACCGTTATCATATTGACAGCAAAATGATTCACAAATTCAAGTTCTCTCTAATCTGGATCAATCGATAAACAAGGATTCTGAAATGGAAGCCATACGATTGTTGGAGACCGATGAACTTTCGCCTGAACGAGCAGCACATTTTGAAGAGTTGCAACGCAAACTCGTCCCCCTCTGGCGTCTGATTGGCCGGACTGATCCGGGTGGAGTGGTTCAGGAGAGCAACACACTGGTGGTGTTACCGTCATTGACAGCCGAACTGGATATTCCCGGCTCGGTTCACAAGGTTTACGAAGAACGTTTCCTGTTCATGACCTTCTTGTTGCGCCAGCCCCATTTGAAAATGGTCTATATCACCTCACAGGCCATTGCGCCCGAGGTCATCGAATATTATCTCCATAATTTACCAGACGTGACCATCAGCAACGCCCGCAAGCGCCTACACCTTATTTCGCCTTTGGACGGTTCTAACCGGCCATTAATTCATAAGGTGATAGAAAGGCCACATTTCGTCGAACAAGTCCGCGCATTAATCACCGATCCCGATCGCGCCCACTTGATCCCGTTCCTGACCACGAACCTGGAGCGAGAGCTGGCCTTGCAACTTAACATCCCTATGTATGCTGCCGATCCGCGATTCTTTGCCCTGGGTGGTAAGAGCGGTGCTCGCCGGTTGTTTGCCGAGGAAGGCCTGCGTTATCCAATTGGCGTTGAAAATATCTCTGACGAAGCCGGCTTCATCGATGCCATTATCCACCTCCGGTCACAAGAGCCCGGCATCAGGCGGGTTATAACGAAGCTCAACCAGGGAATTGGCGGCATCGGCAATGCCGTCGTGGATCTGCACGAATTACCTGAAACCGGCACGCCGGGAGAAAGGGACGAGGTTAGCGAGCGTCTGAGGGCTATGAAATTCGAGGTTTCGGATTACACCTATGAGCGCTACATGGAAGGCGTTGAAGCTCAAGGGGCTATAATTGAAGAAATGATCGAGGGTGAGGTCAAAGAAAGCCCCAGTGTGCAAATGAGAATCTCACCGTTGGGACACGTTCAGATCCTCTCGACTCACGATCAAATGCTCGGCGGCACCAGCGGGCAGAGTTATCTGGGCGCGATTTTCCCGGCCAACCCGGAGTACAACCGGTTGATTACCCGGGAGGCAGCCAAGATTGGCAACCGCTTTGTGAAGGAAGGGATTGTCGGCCGTTTTGCCCTCGATTTTCTAACCGTCAAGAATGACTCTGGCGAATGGGATTCTTACGCAATCGAAATTAATTTGCGCAAAGGGGGCACAACCCATCCCTTCCTGACTTTGCAATATCTCACCGACGGCACCTACGACCCGGAAACAGGCCTGTTCACTACCGAACTGGGCGAACAACGATATTATGTCGCCAGCGATCAGGTGGTATCTCCACAATATCGGGTATTCACTCCCCTGGACCTTTTGGACATCATCAGCGTGAACCGGCTTACTTTTGACCAAACCTGCCAAACCGGCCTCATTTTGCACATGTTTAGCGCGGTCGCCGAACACGGCCGCCTGGGTGTTACGGCAATCCATGGCACACCGCAGCGTGCCAGGCAACTATACGATGATTTCGTCTCACTCTTGAATCGAGAAGCCGTAGAACGTCTAGGAGATTCACCAACCCTTCAACCGATCAATGGCGGTCACTGATTTAAATTACTCGC
>JAWOHK010000225.1:0-3137 GCA_046485205.1 Chloroflexota bacterium
AATCTTGCCCTCGCAACGTACAAATGTCTCGATAAAGTCGAGTTGCTCTGAGCTGAGTTGATATAGGCGTCCAAGGGTGAAATGGCCGTCAATGGTCGTATCGCAAGTCCGACAGTTCAGCCGCGTGACTAAAAGAGTGCCTTGACAAATAGGGCATTGCCCAATAACCGGATTCATAGTATGTGTTGTGAACTCCTCAAAAACTAGTTCCGTCACTTATTAATTAGAATAAACACATCCTATACTATAATATCATGAAAGTCAATATCATCATCAATTATATTTATACGGATATTAAATATGTTGATTAACCTGGAAATATAAGCTTGATTAAGCTGGTTGAGCTTGAGGAAATGTCCGAGTTTCGTTAATCGTTAAGCCGGCTATAAAACTGAAACCTAGGAAGCAAAACAACAGTAAGGCAACGGGTCCTGGTTTACCGAGACTTATAGCAATTATCAATGTAAAGGCGGAATAAAGAGCCAGGATAATTTCGATTAATAACAGATGATCGGCTGCCAGGCGATAGCTTCGATTTATCCCTTTAGGTGTTCGCACAAAGGTGAATTCCCGGCCCACTACGGCTTGCATTACGGCCCATGTGTTGCTCGGCGCCATGCCGATAGCAACCAGGAGGAGGATAGGAAAATTACGCAGCCGGCGTTTCCAATCAGGATATAGTACTTGTTGGGCTAACAAGAATAGTATCGGCTGACCGAGACCAAACAAGCTAAAAACGATCATCCAGGAGGGTAATTGAACCCCGCTGATTAAGAGTGGAAGCTGGACAAGGAGTAAGACAATCAAAAGCGCGTGGGTCATGTAGGCTGACATTGAGAAGAGCGAATAGAGTCGACCGACCAGTGAATGCTGATGCCATCGCAAGATGGAAAGGCCATATTTAGTTAAGCATTGGGTTGAGCCCATAGCCCACCGTGCCTGCTGATTTTTGTAAGCCAGGATCGTAGCTGGAAGTTCGGCCGGCGCGACCACTTCACTAGCGAAATGAGCGCGCCACCCGGCCAAAATCGCGCGGGTGCTAAGGCACAGATCTTCACAAACGGTATCCGAATGCCATCCTCCTGCATCCTCTATGCAGGTTCGCCGCCATATTCCTGCCGAACCGTTGAATTTTGGGAAAAAATCTGCCCGAAATCGCACGGTTTGTTCAATAGCGAAATGCTTATCCAACGCCAATGCCTGAGCCCCGGTCAATGACGATTCCTGGCTGTTGAGATGACCCCATCTTGCCTGCACCATCCCGATTTCGGTGTCAACCAGAAGATAGGGAATGGTTTTCAGCAAGAAGTCAGATCCCGGTTGAAAATCTGCATCGAATATGACAATAAATTCACCATGAGCGAGACTCAACCCGGCGGCCAGAGCACCGGCCTTGAAACCCTCGCGGTTGGTTCGATGCAAGAGTTGAATGTCAAAACCAAGTTGGGAATACCGATTGACGAATTCGCGCGCAATTTCCGTCGTATCATCGGTCGAATCATCCAATACCTGTATTTGTAAATATTCGAGTGGGTAGTCGAGTGCACAAGCAGACGTGATCAACCGGCTCACTACTTCCCTTTCGTTGAATAACGGTAGCTGGATTGTTACAGAGGGGAGAGCGATATCCTGGATAGCGGGGAGCGGTTTCTCAGAATGGCGATAGCGCAGAAACAGCCCTAAAGTGAAAAATCCTAATAATCCGAAGAGTGCTAACCCGGCTACGCTGAGTACATGAAGCAGAACAAGAACGGCGGCCATTATTCATGCTTTTGAGCGGGGCTGATAGTAGACTTAAATTGTTTGTTGAATTCGCCTCGGGGAAGCAAGATTCGCCTTTGGCATCCTAGGCAGACCAGTCCGACATCGGCCCCCAGACGGACTACTTCCCAATCGAAGCTGCCACATGGATGTTTCTTCCTTAGACGGACAATATCACCTAAATGGATTTCAACATACATACTGAAGCGCATTATAACATGGAAGGGACAACTTCATCATGTCTTAAGGATCGCTATTCCGTAAAGGATTTACGTTTAGTACACTGTTACGCAACTACAAACTCCGATTATACAGCTATCAATTGAGAGGTTATTGGCAAATAAAAAGGGATGTATCATAATGGGTTTGTGAATGGATGGAGTTTTCGAGACGAATTGGCGCTAGATGTCATCAATGTGCCGCGGGCCGCGTTGCAACTTGCGCGCACCCTTGCTTACCCTAGCTTGGACGTAGCGGGCTATATGTTTGCCATTCATGAATTGTCGGAAGGAGCGGCGGAAGCAATCGACCCAAGGGGTGATATTGAATCCCAGGTGGAGCATTTGACCGATTTCCTCTTCCACACAGCCGGGTTTCGCGGCGATACAATCAGTTATTCCGATCCACTCAATAGTTTTCTGAACGAAGTGATTGACCGGCGTTTGGGTATTCCTATTTCATTAACGGTCCTCTTTGTGGAGATTGCCAATCGCCTTGGAATCCCGGCCTTTGGCATCGGCCTCCCCGGACATTTCGTCGCGGGCATCCGGTACCCTGCCGGAACGCTTATTCTCGATCCATTTCACGGTGGTCGACTGCTCAGCCTGGATGATTGCTCTCAACTGGTGAATCTAGCGACTGGATATGAAGGTCCTCTTCACGCATCCTGGTTCGCCCCGACGTCCCCCCGAGAAATTCTTGCCCGGATGCTCAATAACTTGCGGGCCAGCTATGTGTCTGAGACTGATT
This sequence comes from Chloroflexota bacterium, assembly GCA_046485205.1. Lineage (GTDB taxonomy): Bacteria > Chloroflexota > Anaerolineae > Promineifilales > Promineifilaceae > Promineifilum. The sequence goes on from JAWOHK010000225.1 coordinate 2,731, forward strand.
GGTCCGATTCGTTAAAAGTTATCCGATTATTACGGCAGATTCAGCCGGATTCGCCCGAACACGTGCGCGATCTGGGCTTAGTTTATTACCATCAAAGAAATATATCTCAGGCCGCACACTATCTGGATGTATATCTTCGTTTGGCACCTGAAGCAGTCGATGCGCAGGTGATTCGGAATGGGATCCAGAGAATACTGGATGAATGGGTGCCATTGAACTAGTACGAGTGTGACACTTGCTCGCGGGCGGGTTCTTTTATGAAATCCCTCAACAATGATAGTTACTACGATGGTATGAATTTGGTAGGGAGATGTAATGGCCAATTCAATTAACCCTGTAATTGCCGGCTTCAACCGTTATATTCGTTCTTCTCCCTGGCGCCTAATGGCGTTTGTGTTTGTGATTCT
>JAWOHK010000288.1:0-29636 GCA_046485205.1 Chloroflexota bacterium
CCCCCCAATCTCGCCGATCATGATGACTTCCTCGGTTTCCGGATCGGCCTCAAACAATTGAAGGATATCGATAAAATTCATCCCCTGGATCGGATCGCCACCAATGCCGACACAGGTTGTTTGGCCAATTCCACGCTGAGTCAGGGCGTAGACTACTTCATAGGTCAATGTACCGCTACGCGAAACGAGGCCTACCGGGCCGGGCTTGACTATCGATCCCGGAATAATGCCGACTTTTGCCTGCCCGGCGGTGATCAAGCCGGGGCAATTCGGGCCGATTAAGTGTGTATGTCGCCGGTCCAGATACGATCGGACGGAAATCATCTCCAAGACCCGTATGTGCTCGGTCAGGCAAACGATGAGCGGTAATCCCGCATCAGCGGCCTCATACATGGCATCCGGCGCGAATCGGGCCGGAACAAAAATGATCGTCGCGTTGGCGGCGGTTTCTTCGACTGCACTACGGACAGAGTCAAAGATCGGCACGGGATCGCCTTCACCTTCGAATTTTTGGCCTCCCTTACCCGGCACAACTCCGCCGACGACGTTGGTGCCGTAAGCGATCATTTGGTTAGTGTGAAAGGTTCCTTCGCGACCTGTAATACCCTGAACCAGCAATCGTGTGTTGTTGTCTACCAATATGCTCATGACACCCTCCCACTAGCCTGATTTGCCGCTGTGACCGCCTTTTGGGCTGCTTCCGATAAGGTCGCCGCGGTGGCCATATTAGCTTCGGCCAATAATTCCAAGCCCTCTGCAGCATTTGTCCCGGCTAAACGAACCACCATCGGCACTTGTGTATCAATTTGTTCCAGGGCTGACAAAATACCCTTGGCCACTTCGTCGCCACGCGTGATGCCGCCGAAGATATTGAATAAAACCGCCTCGACTTTAGGATCGGACAAGATCAGCCGCAGCGCAGTCGCAACCTGCTCAGCCTTGGCACCACCACCGATATCCAAGAAATTAGCTGGTTCTCCGCCAAATAGTTTAATGATATCCATCGTCGCCATCGCCAGGCCCGCACCGTTGACCATGCAGCCGATGTTGCCGTCGAGTTGGATGAAGGTGATGCCGGTTTGGCGCGCTTCGGTTTCGGCCGGCGGTTCTTCATCTAGATCGCGCATCTCAGCCAGACGCGGGTGGTGGGATAATGCATTGTCATCGATGGACATTTTGCCGTCGAGCGCCAGCAACTTACCTTCGCCGGTAATGACCAGAGGATTGATTTCGGTCAGAGAGGCGTCATTGGTTCGAAAACAATCATAAAGACCGGCGACGATGGCGTAGAAATCTTTCCACGTCTCGCGTGGCAGTCCCATCTTTTCCGCCAGGTAGGTAGCCTGATAGGCGCGCACACCTAAGGTCGGATCAATGTGGACAGTGTGAATTTGATCAGGTGTTTTATCGGCTACTTCCTCGATATCCATGCCACCGGCCGCTGAGGCCATAACCATCGGCAAACGGCGCGCCCGGTCTATGAGGACAGCCAGATACAGCTCCTGGCGTATCCCCGGGGCCAGCCCATCTACCAAAACTTTCCGAACGGTCAGCCCTTTGATCTGCATCCCCAATATCGCGTTAGCCGTGTCTTCAGCCGCCTCGGGACTTTGCACCAACTTGATGCCACCAGCCTTACCGCGCCCACCAACTAACACCTGCGCCTTGACCACCGCTTGCCCGCCTAATTGGCGAGCAATTTCACGGGCTTCAGCCGGCGTTTGGGCAACTTCTCCCTGGGGAATGGGGATCCCATGTTCGGCGAATAACCGTTTGGCTTGAAATTCATGTAAGTTCACAACGTACTCCTTTTGGCAAAAAGAGAATGGCTACCCGACACGCAAAGCAAACCACACGGAGTCATGGGTTTAGCCTTAGCTTCCGGACAATTTTCGTAGCGCCGGATATTTGGGAATTTGCGGTTGATTGCTCAACCGCAGGTAAGATAAGAAACTTAACGTACCGGCGAAGTATAACACACGCATTTTAGGGTGGCGAAAGGGAGATTTCAGGTATCTTTATTCTTTAACCGGCGCTGGCGCAGCACCTCAAAGGCTAATACGGCCGAGGCAACGGCGCTGCCCAGATCGTGGGGGAAAGCCCGCCCATAGGGGATCGCCACGCGCACATCGGCCAAAGCAAGAACTGATCGGGATATGCCTCGTTTTTCACCGCCGATGATGAGAAATAATGGACCGGTTAAGTCGACTTCTTCCATCGGCCGGGCGTCCTTCCCGGTCGCACAGGCAATCGAAAACCCGGCGGAACGGAAAAAATCGATGGCTTGGGCTGTCGCATCCGCAATGGCGATCATCATTCTTTCTGAAGCGCCGGCCGAAGCACGGGCGACGATATCGGGGACTACCAATCGATTTCGTGGTGGCAGGACGAGGCCATCGATGTCCGCAGCAAAAAGTGCTCGAATTGATTGGCCTAGATTGAATGGATCTTCAACGCCATCGAGCATGACAATGACCGGCGCTGGAGAAATTGCTACCAGATCGGCCAGGGCATGAAATCGACGCGGGCCAACCCGGGCCACTACATCACTGTGGTAATCAGCGGGCACGATTTGGTCGAAAGCCGTAGGACTCAGCCGTTCAAACGGAATCAGGCGAAGGCGGGCTTCTTGTTGGATCCGGGCGACCCTCACATCTCGCCGGCTGTCACTGATGTAGATGGCTCGGACATCCCGTTGGGCTGCTTCCAGGACCGCCTCAACGGTGGTGATTCCATCGAGCCATTCATCCTCTTGCATGTCGTACGTCCTTACAAAACCGGAAATAAAAAGGCCAGAACCACGGTCTGGCCTCAGTATTTTATGATCCGGATGAAATTCCCATCCCTTACTGACCGGCGGGCGTAGCCGTTGGTTGAGCCAGGAATTTGGCGTCCAGAATCGGTACCGTGGGTACTCGTCCGCGCCAGAGATCATTGATCTGCAAGTTCCCGACTAGCAATTCGTCGACATAGGCCTGAGCGATCTCATTGCGGCGGGTCTGGAATTCGGCTTCGCCCAATTCGCGCTCCTCACGACCGCTAACCAACAAGATATAATAGGATGTCGTGCCGTCGCCGTTATCAACCGCGATCACTTCGCTGGGTTGACCGATCTCCAGTTCAAACGCGGCCGTCCCAATTTCAGATCCGGCAGTGGAGAGCAAATTTTGCTGCGTTCGCCACAGAATTTCGAAGGCTCCGGTCGTTGGTTGTTCCTCTGTTTCCGGATCCAAGGGGCGACTATTGATTTGGTTCCAAACTGTCAGGAAATCTTCCGTGTCCATTTGGGCCAGGGCTTCATCTGCTTCCTCACGTGTCTCCGACGAGATGATGAACATACTGGCATGAGGAGCTGTCAGGCCGAGCGATTGCTCTTCGGCCAGGGCTTCCGCCAATCTATCGCGGCAAAGCTGGGCGCGGATAACATTCCGATAAGTGGACTCACTGACTCCAAGGGCACTAAATCGCGCTATCCGCTGGCCGTATTGCTCCAGGAAGTAATCTTCGGGAACCGGCGTAGCGGTTGGGAGCGGTGTAGCGGTCGGGCCGGCCGTCGGTGTCGGGAAGAGAGTAGCAGTAGGAACCACCTCAGTGATGACGGCCGGGGGCAAAGGCGTGATGGATGGTGTTGGGGCAATGGTTTCGGTCGGCTCCGGCGAAGGCGTCGGCTGGCGATCCTCCGGGAAATAATTGTACGATGCCTCGATAAACGCCTGAACGTCGGCATCGGTGATCACGATACCCCGGTCGACCACGGCCTGACAAGTAACGTGCTCCTCAGCCATGGCGTTGATCATGGCCTGGCCCATACCCTCAGGATCAAACAGTTCATTGATAACCTGCCCGCCAAATTGCTGGACAATTCCCACATCTCCACCAAAAGCGTCAAGTTGATCTTCGAGGAAGACAATTCGTTGGGCCCGTTCGAATTCTACTCTGTCTTGCCAGTTCTGCAGGGTGATGTCGGTCCCGGCCACTGTTGCTACGGTCCGGCTCGGGGTGATTAACAATTCATTGATTAAGCCAATACCAATCACAACAACAATAAGGACTGCAATGACGATTGCGCCAATGCGGATATTTCGCAATTGACGTTGTTGTTTACGAGCAATCAACAATTCCTTCCGGGATTGTCGTTGTTGCTCGTCGTTTTCGGGAGTCTTGGTTGATTTCTTGGTCATGAAATTCCAGGGATTTTACCGTCGGATTTTGACCTAATCAGACACAAAAGGCAGTAACGCGATATGACGCGCGCGCTTGATCTCGCGCGCCAGGTGACGCTGATGTTTGGCACACGTACCAGTCTGGCGACGTGGACGCATGCGCCCGAATTCGTTTACATATCGGTTTAATACGTCGATTAGTTTGTAATCGATCTCGGTTTTCTCGACACAAAATTGACAGACTCGCTTGCTGGCGCGAAAACGCCGATTAGGACGGTTGGTAGCTTGCATTATTTCATTCCTTTAAATCAGTCTGAGAGAACGATCAATTCCTGGGCAACGATCTCTGTGCGAAAGTGTTTGCGGCCGGTACTGTCTTCCCAACCACGGGTCTGTAGACGGCCCTCGACATAAAGTTGCTGGTCTTTCATCAGGTGATCCTTGCACTTATCGGCTAATTGCCCCCAGGCGATCACGTTGAACCACTCTTTTTCTTCGTGTTTCTCCCCTTCGGCTGAGGTCCAACTTCTTGTTGTGACGACGCTGAAGGAAGCCACAGATCGGCCGCCCGGAGTTTGACGAATCTCAGGCTCGTCATCCAACCAGCCGATCACCATGACTTTATTCAAGCCTCGATTTGACGGCATTACATCTCCTGCTTACTTTCACTCACCTTTCCGCACCACGAGATAACGCAATATATCTTCGTTAAACTCCATATTGCGTTCAATATCCCGAATGCGTGTCGGATCTATCTTCGCTTCGTAAAGGATGTAATAACCTTCGGTAAACTTACGGATGGGATAGGCTAACTGACGTAAGCCCCAATGGTTGGCCACTAAGGCCTCTTCTTTTGATCCCGGCACCAGCAGGTCATCTAGTTGTTCAATCACCTGATTGCGCTCAGTTTCTTCCAGCTGCGGCTGGAGGATGACAGTCACTTCGTAATCACGCACGTTGCTAATCTCCTTTCCTTGGAATTTACTCTAGCGAGCATTGCCCCCGGTCATCGCCGGGAGCGGAAGCGGCAGAACGGCCGTGCTTTGCCGTCGCCGTGCAACGAATTCAGTATAATAGCAGATTGCGAGGAGAATTCAAGTATTTCACGATGTTTTCAGCGTTTTCGGTAAGTTTGCCGGTATATTCGCCCTTTCCTGGCTCGGTTACCTCACATGCTTCAACGGTATTGGCCCGGATGCGGCGCTACGAATCGGCCAGAACACGGTCGATGGATAGCAATTTCTGCCAGAGAACGAAAGCATTACTCCACTATCCAAGTAACGCCGCCTCAATCGCTTCGAATAGCGTCCGGCAACCAATTATCTCCAGGCCAGCGGGAACCATCTCAGGTTTCAATTGTCGCGTACGTGGCACCACACAGCGACGGAAGCCCAGCTTGGCGGCTTCTTTCAAACGGGGTTCCAGCTGGCTGACCGCGCGCAGTTCGCCACTTAACCCGATCTCACCAAAGGCTGCCAGATCGGCATGAACCGGTTTGTCCCGGATACTACTTGCTATCGCCAATGCTACGCCCAAATCAACAGCTGGTTCGCTGATTTGCAGCCCGCCGATAATGTTCACAAAGATATCCTTGTCGCTCAACGGCAAGTGTACTCGGCGAGTGAGCACGGCCGTGAGTAACAAGAGCCGGTTGTAATCGACGCCGTTAGCCGTGCGGCGGGGATTGGCAAATGTTGTCGCGCTCGCCAATGCCTGGACTTCGACCAACAGCGGCCGTGTCCCTTCCAACGTGACGGCGATCGCCGAACCCGGCGCGTTCGCTTGGCGTTCGGCCAGAAAAGCTTCTGAAGGATTAGATACTTCTACCATTCCTTGCTCGGCCATTTCAAATACACCAACTTCGCTGGTTGCCCCGAAGCGATTCTTCACACTCCGCAACAGCCGGTAGCGATGGAATGGATCGCCTTCAAGATAGAGAACCGTATCAACGATGTGTTCCAGCACCCGCGGTCCGGCAATTGTGCCTTCCTTGGTCACATGACCGACAAGCACGACCACCACGCCGGTCTGCTTGGCCACCGCTTGCAACCGGGCGGCCGATTCTCGCACCTGGCTAACACTGCCGGCCGACGAGGTTAGATTTTCATCGTATGTCGTTTGAATGCTGTCTACGATTGCCAGCACCGGCTTTACCGTTGCGATGTGGTCGAGAATGGAATGTAGACCTGTCTCCGTTACCAAAAACAGGTCTTCAGCCTCTATGCGTAACCGGCCCGCCCGCAGTTTAATTTGGCGGGCGCTTTCTTCACCGGATATATACAAAACCGGGCCGTGAAGATTAGCGATCCGTCCGGCGATTTCCAATAACAGGGTTGATTTGCCAATACCAGGATCGCCACCGACCAGGATAATCGAACCGGGAACCAGCCCGCCGCCTAACACCCGCGAAAATTCGATCATCGGCAAGGTGAGACGTTCGAGACCGTCGGGTTCAACCTCGCGTAATCGCACCGGGCGCGAATCGATTCCACTGCTCATTCGGCGGGTCTTGGCAGTTGAGTCCGCCTCGACCAGTTGCTCGACCATCGTATCGAACTCGCCACAACGCGGGCACCGCCCCATATATGCCGGGGTGGCACGACCACAGGATTGGCATACGAATTGAGTTTGCCTTTTAGCCATAGGGTCAATTATATCTTGTAATAGCCCAAGGCCGACAGTGATTCGGGGTGATAACGTCAAATTAACGTCGCCGTTGCCAATTGGATGTTATAATCGCTGACAGCTATGGTTAATTGGTTTTCAGTAGTCGCTAACGGGTTCTGGATTTTAGGCTCAGCGGTGATTCTGGCAGGACTCAGTTATCACTATTGGTTAGCCCAACAGGAAAGTGAAAAGCTCTTCCAGGTATTGGGTCGTCGCTCTTTTCAAATAATCTTATTGTCGGGATTGCTATTGGTGGGGGTTGGTCTTGTTGCAACCAGTCGAAACTACCTGCAAGCGATTCCGTCAATATTACTTATCCTTGGTTGTCTTGTAGCCTTCATCACTTTGCGCCGCCCTGCTCGATATTAAATCTTTAGACACAGAGTTTGCGTTGAAAATACCCATTATTTTGATTTATAGCCCTACCATACTGCGTTACCCGGCATTGGTTGTAATATTCCTTATCGCCATATTAGCATATAGTTCTGCGGCCGATCCGATGGCTGCCGAACAAATGCGGCAGGATCCCTACCCCCCACCTCAACAAATCGACGAGTTTTATCCACAACCCGACCAGGACCCGCTACCTGTTCCCCCAGCAACAGATGATTTTCTCGCCAATCAGGCGCAATCCAATCTTGGTACGCAAAAAGGTGCCGGTGTCCCAATTCAGGGAAGCACGACACGGGGACTGGTATTTCTCTGGCTGGGATTTTTCGCCACACTCCTCCTTTTTTTGGCCGGAATCCTCGGCTCCGTATTGCTATTTACCCGCCAAAATGAAACGTCATGATTGTTAGCACCTTTACGAAAGGCTAAAATCATAAAGCTCCGCCGACATTGACCAGGTCGGCCAAGCAAATGAATGTGAGCAGGGAGCAATTTGATTACCGGTAAAGCCAACTCGGCCGGATCATCTTCATGGCACCGGCTGCTACCGTGGCTAAACATAGGTTTGACAATTATCTTGATTGTCGCCGGGCTATGGTTCTTATCCACCCGGGTCAGTCTGCGAGAAATTGGGGCCGCGCTTTATAACGCCACATCGGTCTTCGTTCTTGCGGGAGTTGCGATTGTCCTCCTGACGCTTGTCCTCAAAGCTTGGCGCTGGAAGTTGATGTTTACTGATAACCGTCATCCTGTCACTTTCGTTCCCGCTTTTTGGGGAACGGCTTTGGGCCAGTACGTCAATCTTGTAATTCCGTTTTTACGCCTCGGCGAAGTGGCTCGACTTTATGCTTTAAACCGGGAAACCGGAGCCAACCCCGTCCAGGCTGCCGGAACGTTGGTGGTGGAGAAAACGCTCGATTTGATATTTCTCGGGCTGACTGTTCTTCTTATTTTACCTTTTGTAATCCTTCCCGAATACGTCTCCCGTCCCGTATTATTGTTGGCTTTGCCCATTTTCATCATCCTCATTCTGTTTCTGCTGGCTTATCAAACCAAATTCATAATCCAATTGTGGCGGATGATTATCCGGCCATTACCGCAGGGATTACAAGGATGGTTTCTGCGGGTGGCGGTGACCGGCCTTGAAGGTCTGGCGGCACTTCGAAGCCCCCGGTTGAGCTTTTTGTTGTTGGTGTCCTCGCTGTTAATCGCGCTGCTTTCAGTTTTGTTGCCTTTCATCCTTTTTCCGGCGCTAAATTTGTCACTCTCGCTGCTCGACGCAGCCCTCATCCACGTGGTCGTTACCATTGCCATTGCCCCACCCAGCACGCCGGCCAAAATTGGTGTATTCAATGGCGCGGCGGCATTGATGCTCTATCAATTTGGGTTGACGGATGAAACCGTTATATACAGTTATGCCATATTGTTTTATCTGGTTGCCATTACACCACAGATAATCCTGGGCATCATCGCCTCGGCTCGCAGTCGTTGGCGCTGGCAACCAAATAACACCGAGCTTCCGGTGCAAGAATAAAACCCGTATGCTTGTTGAAAAAGTCTCGGTCATCATTCCAGCCTACAATTCAGAAGCAACAATTGCCCGCTGTCTGGCCGGTCTTCACAATCAGTCTTATGAGGGACCATACGAGATCATCGTGGTTGACGATGGTTCGACAGATGACACAGCCCGAGAGGCTCAGGCCGCCGGCGTGACTGTCATTTCCATCCCTCGCAGCCGCCCCGCTGCCGCGCGTAACACCGGGATCCACAGAGCAAGCGGCGACCTCATATGCTTCACCGATGCGGATTGCACCCCCCATCCGGACTGGATTCGACAAATAACCGCGCCTTTCTCAGATGAGGCGACGGTAGCCTGCAAGGGAGTCTACACGACCACTCAGACGGAGATGGTAGCCAGATTCGTCCAGTTAGAGTATGAAGATAAATATGACCTGCTCCGGACCCAGGACAGTATCGATTTCATCGACACTTATTCAGCCGCCTATCGACGTGAAGTTTTGTTGGACAATGGCGGGTTCGATGAGTGGTTTCAGTATTTGGAAGATCAGGAACTTTCTTTTCGCTTGGCAGCGCGAGGCTATCGCATGGTCTTCCAGGAGTTGGCGGTTGTCGAGCACATCCATAGTGCCGGCGTTTGGCCCTACCTCCGCAAGAAATTCTTGATCGGCTACTGGAAAGCACAGGTCATCCGGCGCTTCCCAGGTCAGGTGGTGAAAGATTCGCACACACCGCAGGTGATGAAGATCCAAATGGTCCTGGTGGCGTTATTATTAATGACGCTTCTGTTAGGGCTCTTCAATTATCTCTTCGATATGATTCGATTTGGCTCTTTTGGGTGGCTTGCTTTTGTCTCTGCGGGTCTTGTTACCGTCGCTTTTTTTCTGACTACCCTACCCTTCGTTATAAAAGTATGGCCGAAAGATCGCGAAGTGGCTGTGGTATCGCCGTTTCTGCTGGCCATTCGTGCTCTGGGCCTTAGTAGTGGTTATTTCTGGGGGATCGTTCACCCCCACCCCCGAATTCGCGAAACGAGTGGATTCAGTGGTCTGAACTATCTGGCCAAGCGATTACTTGATCTGGTTATCGCCATACCGGGTCTTTTATTCACGCTGCTTACATGGCCCCTTTGGGCGGTGATCATTAAACTCGATACCGAAGGGCCGGTGTTATTTCAACAAGAACGGATAGGCGAGCACGGCCGTTCGTTTACACTTTACAAGTTTCGCTCAATGCGCCGAGGTGCAGAAGAAGCATGGTCGGAACTTGTCATGACCCTAGGCCTCAGCGAACCGGTGCTCAAGCTGGATTATGATCCCAGACTAACCAGGGCCGGCCGATTTATGCGTCGATGGAGCCTGGACGAAATGCCACAATTCTGGAACGTGATTAAAGGAGAGATGAGCCTTGTTGGCCCTCGGCCGGATGAACCACGCGTGGTCGCTTATTATTCCGAGTGGCACCGGCGGCGCCTGGCGGTCAAACCGGGCATTACAGGATTAATGCAAATATCCGGTCGGGCGGATTTGACCCTAGACGAACGGGTAAAGTTCGATCTGGATTATATTGATGGTTTTTCGCTCCGGCGCGATTTGACCATACTGGTGCGCACGATTCCGGTAGTATTGAGAGGTAGAGGTGCAAGATAAATTCCTCAGCCGGGGCAAAGGGGACCGAACAGCAGACCTGTTCACGCAACCGGCGCTAATCAGCTCCCGTATTTATCCCGGTCAGACTCAGACCGCTACGCTTATGCTGGGAATAGGAACGGCCGCTATTGCCATGCTTATTTATCTGCTGACGCTTGCGCCTGATCTGACTTGGGCAAACGCCTCGGCCGATGGCGGTGAATTAATCACAGCCTCCGTGACCCTCGGCATACCCCACCCGCCAGGCTATCCAACCTACATTCTTCTCGGCAAATTGTTCAGTTTCATACCGGTGGGGACGATCGCTTTCCGTTTCAATTTATTCTCGGCCGTTTGCATGGCCCTGGCCACCGGTCTGCTGGCGATGACGATCGTCCAACAAGAGCGCACCTCAACACCATCCCGGTTAATCGGTATGGCCGCAGCGCTAACCTTCGCATTCACCCCGCTTGTATGGAGCCAGGCGGTCGTTGCTGAAGTTTATGCTCTTAACATGTTGATGGTGAGTGCATTCTTATTCCTTTTACTGCGCCGTGGGGTCAATATCGGCAGCGGACTTTTCTTGGGCCTAGCACTCACGACTCATCTAACAGCAGTTTTCCTCATTCCCCTGGCAATTTTTCTTCCGGTAAAGCGTAATTGGTCGCGGTTTATATGGGGTATGGGGCTTGGTTTATTACCACTGCTCGTGCTTCCGTTATTAGCAACTGGCAAAAGTCCGGTTGTGTGGGGCGATCCCACAAACATCAAGGGGTGGTTGTGGCTGGTCAGCGGCCGCCTCTATTCAGCCAACATTCAATTTCCACCTGACATCAATCGAGCTTTAATGTTGTTACAGGCTATAGTCGTCGGACCAGGACTTATGCTTATTAGCCGGAGAAATAATTGGCGCACCAATCGAGAGCTATTATTTCCAATTACGACCGAACGGCGCACGCGAGGGGTGTTGGCAGTTTCCATCACCCTCTATGTGGTGTTTGCGCTTTTATACACCACTTCGGACGCGGCTGTTCTATTGTTGCCCGCATTACTGATGCTGGCTATTCTGGGGGCTTCACTTTTAAATCCCCTGAAAGCAGGTGCATTACTGATACCACTGTTGTTGTTAGTCTCTGTTTTCCCGGGACAGAATCAGAGGGGAGGGAGCGACGCTAGAGAAATTGCCGAGTCCATCCTGCGTTCAGCGCCTGAAGGCGCTATACTAATGGCACCCGGGGATCGAACCATTTTTACGTTATGGTATTTTCAACATGTCGAGCATCAGCGACCTGATATTTATCTGGTAGACAGCAATCTTTTCGCCTTCGAATGGTATCGTGCCCGTCTTGGCGCGCAATTCCCTAAACTCATCGTTCCTGTTGAAGACGACCTAGCTGCCTTTAGAACTGAAAACAGCGACAATCATGCGTTTTGCTCAGTTGGCCTTGTTCACTTACCCTTCAAATCAAATGGCCATGACCTGTTCGGAGGTCCTATCCCCGAACAAATCACGCCGCAATTAGCCTGCATGGAGATTAATCCTTGACCTCCCACAACCGATATTCGAACCCACCACCTGCCGAACTGACCCCGGAAGAGCCGCAAGTGCCGCCTGCGGAAAGAAGCACGGCCGCTCGATTCGCCCGCTTGCTAATTGTGGCCGGCATCTTGACCATCCTCGTGTGGGCCGGCCTCAAAACTTGGCGTGTATACCAAGCGACCCGTTCACTTCTGGCGGTTCAAGAACAAGCCCAATTAATGATGGAGGGTGGCTTAAACGATATCAATCCGGATGACACCGAAGCGTTGGTATTGGGTGCACGGGCCGATATTAGCACCTTGCAGGATGAGTTGAGATTTATCCGGCCGATCGCTCCTTTATTTGGCTGGATTCCACGTGTCGGTCCGCTGGTGCTCGCGGCGCCACACCTGCTGGATATGGCCGATGCCGGTTCCGAAGCCGGCGCGCTGGCAATTTCCGGGCTGAAACCGGCCCTGCCCATCTTGCAACAAGATGACTTTAGCGCTGCGCGGTTAGGAGACTTGCTCCCGATTTTGACGGCCGCTACAGAGAACTTGTCAGAGGCCGAAGGCGCGATGGAACGCTATTCAGCGGCCAGAGTTGGCCTGAGTGGGGTAGTTGCGGTCGACGACCTTCCTTGGCGCGTTCGACAATTAATCGAAACTTCGGATGAGTTGATGCCGGCAGCCCAGGGCGGCTTACGCCTAGCGCCCACCCTGCCGGCCATATTGGGCCAGGATGGGCCACGCCGCTACTTGCTCCTAGCTCAGAATGAGGATGAGATCAGAGCTACTGGTGGGTTCATTACCGGCGCAGGGCTTCTCACCATCCAGAACGGACAGATCATCGATCTGTCGGTTATGGATTCCAACCTAGTCGACAACTGGCGAGAAAAGCCGTACGATTTTCCGCCGCAACCTTTTTATGATTACATGGGTTTGGAGTTATTTTTATTTCGCGATGCCAATTTTTGGCCTGATTTTCCCACCTCAGCTCAGAAGGCACTCGAACTTTACGAGTATGGGCAAGATTCCCCGCCATTGGATGGTGTTATCGCCATCGACCAGGAGTTTCTCCGATTGCTGGTGGAAGCTACCGGGCCGGTGCCCGTACCGGGCACCAACCAAACAATTAATGCCAATAATCTCGTAAGAACTCTGCAGGAAGCGCGAAACATCCAGGAAGGACAGGAAGTGGGTGAATGGGTCAGTAACCGTAAATCCTTCTTAAGTGGATTTGCATCAGCTATCCTAGCCAAGTTTGAAACCGGGGTCAGTTCGATCAATCCAGTCAAACTGGCGGGAAATTTAGGCGCCGCGGCCGAGACCCGTCATCTCTCCATTTACCTGCGCGATCCTGCAGCGGCGGTCGCTTTAGCCGAAACGGGTTGGGATGGCGCGTTAACGACCCATCCCCCCGGCGATTTCCTCATGGCCATCGACACCAATATGGGTTACAACAAAGTGAATCTTTTTATTGAACGATCGATCAGTTACGAAATCAATCTGGCCGATGGCAGCAGTCCGCGCGCAACCACAACCTTGAATTATCGACACACGGGCCAACCTCAGTCCGAACCATGTTTGCAAGGTGTAGATGAGGAGTTTGAACTGGCTTCAGATTACCTAAGCCTGGCGGATAAATGTTATTGGAATTATGTCCGCGTCTATACACCGGCCGGCAGTCAACTAATCGATTCCAGCCGACAGGTCGTTCCGGGAGAGACGATGTTTAACGGCGTCTCCTGGGACCGCACAGCCGAGACAGTAGAAGAACACGAGGGTTTGACAACCTTCGCAACTTTCATGTTACTGCCTCAAAGTGAGGAAGCGACTATAACCTTCGAATATGAGCTCCCGGGAAATATTATTTCAACAGCCGACGGACTTCATGTTTACGAATTGAAAGTCAATAAACAACCAGGCATGCAAACTGAACCACTGTCAATATCGGTGAAACTGCCGCCTGGTGCATCTCTGCGGGATGTTAGCCCTGCCTCGGCACAAGTTGAAGGGAGCGTGATTGTGTTTCGGACGGACCTCGATTCAAATGTAGTATTGACCATATCCTATCAATAAGGGAGTTGGCCGAGGTTAAAGAAGGAGAAGATCATGCGAAAGCGTGTCACAACAGTTTTTGTTATCGCCATCATTTTGATCGGGGCCGGCGCGATGCGCATGAGCGTACCCATGGCCTTTGCCCAGGATCCCACTATCCCGACGCGCACGCCCACGCCAGATCCGAATGGCCCACCACCGGATAATCTCCCGGCTCCAACTGCTTCCGGAAACGAAGGGAGTCCCTCAGCTACAAACACTCCTGAACCGGTGCAGGACGTTAATCCGCCGCCACCGGGCGGGCAGGCAACCAAGACACCGGACATGAGTATTCCCAGTGGTGCGACCGCTGTCCCGCATTCCGGGGGCAGTAACGTGATCCGGCAGGGACAAGAGATCGAAGGAATTGATCCCTGTGAAGAAGCTCCTTATATCCAAACGCTGAGACGCATAACCGTTCATGCCGGACCGAGCCTTAACTATCCGGTCGTATCGACTCTTGAACGAGGAGAGCTACGGCTGATAACGGGCCGGGCTGAGTTCACCACGTGGTGGCAAATCCAACTCCGATTAAACCTATCTGGTTGGGTCTTAGATGAAGAAGTCAATGTATTTGGCAACACCGCGCTGGTTCCAATCATCGACCCTCCCTTACTGAACGGTATCGCGCCGACACGGGGAGTGCCCTGGGAACCCACACCGGTTGCCTTCGTACCCTGCTTACCAACGGCGACCCCAACACCGACCAATGATGATTTAGCGGCAGCAGTCACGGCCGAAAACGTGGAAAATGAAATCGTGACAAGGGAAGCTAATATGACGGAAACGGCCGTTGCCGGAGCCATTGTTGAGGATGACGAAGCAACGCCTCTTCCTGGTTTCATCGATTCTTCCTTAGCCGGAGGTGTCGGGGTGGCTGACCGGGGGGTAACGGACAGCCGGGGCGAAACCGGGAGTGACAATAGTCTGAATCTGATATTACCGCTGATCGGGATAGGGCTGATCGGCGCAGGAATATTGTTGGCACTGTTAGCGCGCAACCGGCCTACCACGCCATCAGTAGACACCCAGCCAAAAGAGAGCTAGGTGAGGCGAGAGAATTGCCGGGCCGGGGTACCCATTCAATAAACCCTATGGCTGGTCAATCTCAAGCTGAAAAGGGAGGATTAGATGGTCGGTTGCTTCAATACCCGAAGTTACCGGGAGACGGCGACCATCATCTGCGGAATACAGGCCGACACGCAAGGAGTAGACACCCGGCTGAAGATTTCCAGGCAATACCAGTGAGACACGATCGGTGATGACTTGGCCGGTGTCCCAGATATCGCTGGGCAAACCACCTGGCCAATGATCGGCGGTTAGGACGATGTTCCCAGTCTGGTCAAGCAGGTGGAGGAAGGATGTATATACCATGTCCGGCTCCCCTAAGGCTTGCCAGTAAAGCGTGATACCCACGGTTTCACCCGGGGCGGCCGTTTCCGTTTCTATGTCAGCTCCTACCAGGCAAATAATTTCGCCGAAGCAGATATCGAGTGATAGACCGATATTATCCGGCAGCGAATACTGGCGGTCGATGTTGTCGACAGTCACCTGTCCCAACGTGGTAGCCGGGTCAAAAAGCGTGCCATCCATTTGAACCGGTTGAGCTACGAGAGTATACCTTCCGGGTTGCGTGTGTGGTGGAACGGGCAGCTGGTAGCGCTCATGAACGGTTTCGCCGGCTCGCCATTCCGCCGTATCAAACCGGCTAAGTGGCTGAGAATCCAATGGCTGCCCGGTAGGGCTATCAACCGGATCGAGGAACCAGACAATTTGCATTCCATCTGGTAAATTTCCAATTGGAGTGTGCCAGAACATCTCGAGCGGTAAATCACTGCCGGCCAATACCGCATCTGGTAGCCGCCCGTGGCCCAACAGCCATAAAGATTCATCAAGCCATCGCGTGCCATTGTTCTGGGGGATCTGAACCCGAGATGCGGATACAACATAATTCGGGAGAGTGATATCGATTTGACCGGCATCAAAAACCACGCCCTGAAACTCGTCGGCCGTTCGGATTGACAGTTGCACACCGGAGCGGGAATCCACCACTGACAGGAGCAACTGGTAACGGCCGGGCGGAATGGCCGGGGGAAGTTCTAGGAGAGTTCGAACCGGTCCGGTTAAGTCCTTATCCCAGTCAGCGGGATAATGGTAATCCTCGTTAAGCAGATCATATTCGGATGCAGCCCAGGTATTTCCTCCTTCGTCCACCATAGATAGTCGAACAGTAGGACGATCGTCGGGGCTGAGTTCAGCCAACCGTTGCCAGCGCGCGAGCAAACGGACGGAATCATCCTCAATCGTATGAGTAGTAGCCGTCAGAGCCAGGCGATCGCCAAAGATCACCGGCGCGGGCAGTTCGACCGGGCCGATCGCCGGTTGGGGGTTATCCTGTCGATAAACCCAGGCCTGGTCCAATCCGCCAAACTGGACTGTGTTTAGCAAGTCCAATCCTGCAACTTGAGCCTCAATCGTAGCGGGGGTTAGCTGGCGGTCGCCCAAGGTTACGATTACGTAATCGGCCATCGCCGGATCATCCAATCCATCGACCAAGGTCTGCCCGGAAAAGAACGGCGCCAGCGACGCGGCGACTCCGGCAATCGCCTGCTCGTTGGCTGCAGCGGATTGAGTTTCGGCCAGCCATCGCCCGGAAGCGCTTATGCTTTCACCCCAACCCGCCGGCAACACCGATGCAGCTGTGCGGCCGCCGCCAACCAGCGGATTGTAAGCGGCCAGAGGGTAGGCAGTATGGGCCAGCCAAAAGAGGAACTGAATGAGTACCACAGCGGGCAAAACCCAACGAGCGAGCCGAGAATAGCTCGCGCCCCACCGAGCCCAGACATAAGCGGCTAGTAGCAGAAATGCCGGCACAACCGGCAGGATATAGCGATCGAACTTCTTGGCTGCTGGCGTAATGGCGATGAGGAACATCGCTGCCCAAACCAACAAGAATATCGCGACCTTCAATCCGTTATCTCGAAAATTTAGCCGGCGGCGATGTGAGGGTCCGAAAAGAAATGCCAATGGGATAAAAGCCAACCAGATGACTGGACTCAACCGCCATAACAAGACTACCGGATAGAAAAGCGGCCCGTGATCATAGGCAATCCGTCCCAGAAAGAAAGATTCCCTTAACGCCTCGTCAATGTGGCGATTGGCGCTCCCGGTGACCGTCGCTAGTACCTCCGCGGGGGACGCCCACACTGCCGGAAACAGGATACACATCGTCAGAGCCAGTGATCCACCTAGAACAAGGGTATCGACAAGCAATCTTGAAAGTCGATTCGGCCATGATAGATCCTGATCCGTGAAGTTATACACAGTGAGGACGAAAACCAACAGGGGCACCAGCAATACAGTCGGCGTTTTGGTTAGGACGGCTAAACCGGCGGCGACACCAGCACACGCCAGCCACACCAACCGGCGAGAATTGCGGGGGTCACAGCCAATAAATAGCAACAATAGTGACAGGGTAGCAAAAGTCGTACTCAAGCCATCGACATGCAAAAGCCCTGATAAACCGCTGAGAAACGGATCGAGCGACAGGAACAAGCTCCCCAACATGGCCGCCGTATTGCCCCACAACCTGCGTAATAGATAATAGACGGCAACAATACCAAGGCTATTGATGAAGGCCACCAGAAAACGAGAAAGGGTGAGAAATTCAGCCAGACGAATGTAGGCTTCGACATTGTCGGGCATCAGAAACGGCAATCTGGTGAGCCATTGATAGATATCATGGTGGGCCGGGGAAAGCCATAACTTGAAGGTGATACCCAACGCCCCAAGCCAACTCGTGGTGACACCGGGATGCCCGGCAACCAGTGTCTCAACCCACCGACCGGCGAGTAGAGCTTCGCGGAATTGCACTGAGCGAAAGACCCAAATCAATTCATCGGGAGTGATATAGCGCCCAAGGGCCGCCAAACGCGGCAGTAACGCCAGGCCGAATAAAAAGAGAGGGTACAGTTGATGAACCTTAGCTATCCACTGTGGAGCTTCATCCCTCGAAGATTCAGGCAGTCGTGCGACCATTCACCTACGTATACATTACATTAGTTTTATTGCCAAGCCGACTAAACTCAGTATAATCCCAATCAAAATGGGCGCTGGAGTAACCCGGCGCAGGTGGGAACCTTTGTATCATGATTGAACCTGACTTCAACGACGCCGAACACCCCATGAACTTTCTCCTCAGTGAGGAAGTCAATTTCCCTAATGCTGGAGAAATCCGATCGGGCCGAATCGTGGCCTTCCGAAACAACGAAATATTGGTTGATATCGGAGCCAAGTCTGAGGGTATCATAACCAGCCAGGAAACGAACGGTTATGACTCAACCACACGGGAAACCTTGTTGGAGGGAGTTGAAATCCTGGTCTACGTCGAAGACCCGGAAGACATCAATGGCAACATCATACTCTCCTTCCGCAAGGCGGCCGAAGAACGGGACTGGCAGGTGGCCGATGAATTGCTCGAGTCTCAAGAAGCAATGGAAACCGAGATCGTTGGATTCAACAAGGGCGGTGTGTTGGTCAGCCTTGGCCAACTGAGGGGCTTTGTACCCAACTCACAACTGAAACGTGAGCGCCTCCAGGACCAGGATGGGGACAAACAGCGCGCGTTGCAAGCCCAGATTGGCCAGAAGATTTTCGCAAAGGTCATCGAAGTGGACCGGCCGCGCAATCGTCTGATTCTTTCCGAACAAGCGGCCTCGCGAGAAATTCGCCAGGCACGCAAGAGCGAATTTTTCGCTTCCATCGAGGAAGGGATGATCTGCGATGGGCAAGTCGTCAATTTGGCCGAGTTCGGAGCTTTTGTCGATATTGGAGGAATTGAGGGGCTGGTTCATCTCTCCGAAATGAGCTGGAAGCGCATTCAAAATCCCTCTGATTTACTACAACGCGGTGACCAGATAAAGGTTCAAGTTATCAACGTCGACCAGGATCGCCAGCGCGTAGCGCTGAGCATGAAGCGGCTGGAGCCGGACCCCTGGTCCCAGATCGAGGAATTGTACCGTATTGGCCAGCTCGTCGAGGCGGAAATCACCCGCCTAACCAAATTTGGAGCTTTCGCCCGCGTCGATGATGAATATCAGCTAGAGGGATTAATTCATATTTCCGAATTAGCGGAAGACCGCGTCGAACAGGCGCGAGATGTCGTGAAACCGGGCGACCGGATCACGGTACGTATCATCCGCCTCGATCCAGAGCAACGGCAGGTCGGTTTGAGCCTGCGTCAGGTTTCCTCAGATAAGTACATCGAGGACGATCTGGCTATGCTCAATACAATGTAATAGTTTCGAGTACACACTTACTGAGGTAGAAAGCCTTGAACTCAAAGAATTGGGAACGATTTACTCAACGCGCCCGGCGCGTGTTGAGTCTGGCCCAGGAAGAGGCCGAACGCCTTAACCACAGCTATATTGGGAGCGAACATGTCCTGATTGGTCTGCTGCTGGAAGAAGGTGGCGTGGCCGGTCGCGTCTTGCGCGAGCTCGGCCTGGAAGTAACCCGCGTGCAAGCTATGGTCGAGCGCCTTTCCGGCGGTCAGGGCACGCGCACTCCATTTACAAAGACTGAGCTTTCACCCAGCACCAAGCGCATCCTGGAATACGCCGTAGAAGAAGCGCGGCGCATGGGTCAGCACTATATCAGCACGGAGCACTTGCTCCTTGGGCTGGCGCGTCAGAATGAAGGACTAGCCATCGATGTTCTGCGTAAATTTGGTATTACCGCCGAACAGATTCGCCGCCAGACTCGCCGAATGTTGAAAGAAAATCCGGTCTCGGCCGCCGAGCAGTCCTCGCCCAGCGAGCGGCAACCATCACGCCGCCAGGCGACCGGCAAGAAAGAAAAAAGCAAAACCCCGCTCGTCGACCAGCTGGCCACGGATCTGACCGCGCTGGCCCAGGAGTATGCCCTGGACCCGGTCATCGGTCGCCAGACCGAAATCGAGCGCGTCATCCAGATATTGGCCCGGCGCACCAAGAACAACCCGGCCCTCATCGGTGAACCCGGTGTCGGCAAAACGGCCATTGTGGAAGGCCTGGCCCAGCGTATCGTCGACGGCCAGGTGCCGGAATCGCTGCACAACAAGCGCGTCCTGCAATTGGACGTGGGCAGTCTGGTGGCCGGCACGATGTATCGCGGGCAGTTCGAAGAACGGCTCAAGCGAGTCATTGAAGAACTCAAGTCCAGCGATGCGATCCTCTTCATCGATGAGGTTCACATGCTGGTGGGTGCCGGCTCGGCCGGCAGCTCCGTCGATGCGGCCAACATCCTGAAACCGTCTCTGGCCCGCGGCGAATTGCAATGCATCGGCGCGACGACGCTCGATGAGTATCGCAAATACATCGAGAGCGATGCCGCTTTGGAGCGACGCTTCCAGCCGGTGCGTGTAGACGAGCCGACGGCCGATGAAGCGGTGCAAATTCTTAAAGGAATCAAAGGTGCCTACGAGCAGCACCATAATCTGCTCATCTCCGACGAAGCCATTGACGCCGCCGTGTCTCTCTCGACTCGCTACGTCACTGATCGCTTCCTGCCCGACAAGGCCATCGACCTGATAGACGAAGGCGCTTCGCGAGTACGCATGTATCGCGTGCAACAACCAACTGATGTGCGCGATGCCTACGATGCCCTGCGGGATCTGCGCGTCCAGCGCAACGAAGCCGTCGAATCAGGCCGCTATGAAGATGCCACACGCATCCGCGAGCAAGAAGAAGAGATTCAAGGACAGTTAGACGATCTCCGCGCCGGGCGACCGGATGAGGAATCGCCGTTGCTGACCGCCGAGGATGTGGCCGAGGTCCTGTCGATGTGGACGGGTATTCCTGTTTATCAGCTAACCGAAGAAGAATCGGCCCGCCTGTTGCGGATGGAAGAAGAGATGGAAAAGGCCATCGTCGGCCAGCAAGACGCCATAAATGCCATTGCCAAGGCGGTGCGCCGCGCTCGTGCCGGGCTGAAAGACCCGCGCCGGCCGATCGGTTCCTTCATGTTCCTTGGCCCGACCGGTGTGGGCAAGACAGAACTGACCAAGGCTCTGGCGACCTTCCTGTTCGGCAGCGAGGATGCCCTGGTGCAACTCGACATGTCGGAGTTCATGGAGCGCCACAGCGTCGCCCGACTGGTCGGCTCGCCGCCCGGTTATGTGGGCTACGAGGATGCCGGCCAGTTGACCGAAGCCGTCCGCCGCCGGCCTTACTCCATCGTCGTCTTCGACGAGATCGAGAAGGCCCACCCGGAGACTTTCAACTTGTTGCTGCAGATCATGGAAGAGGGACAACTCTCGGACGCCAAAGGCCAGAAGGTCAATTTCCGCAACGCGATGATCATACTGACCTCTAATGTCGGCGCGGAAGTGCTGAAGAGAGGCGGCGGTCTGGGCTTTTCCTTCAAACAGGACGCGGCCTCGCTGGTTGAAGAGAACTACCGCGACATGCAGAAGAAGCTCATGGAGCAGCTAAAGCGCAACTTCCGGCCGGAATTCCTCAACCGGCTTGACAGCGTCATCGTCTTCCGCCAGTTACAGCCGGCAGACATTCGCAAGATCGTCGACATTCAAATCGCCGACGTCAACGAGCGTATGGACGAGCACTTCCTGGTGCTGGAAGCCACCAACGCGGCCAAGGACTGGCTGGCGACCCACGGCTACGACGCCGAATACGGCGCCCGACCGTTGCGCCGCCTCATCCAGCAGGCGGTCGAGGACAAGCTGTCCGATGCTGTGCTGGCCGGGGAGTTCAAGGAAGGCGAGACGGTCATCGTCGACGTGGCCGAGGACGAGATCGTCCTGCTCCACGCCGAGCCGGTGGAAGAAGAGCCGGAAGCGCTGGCGGCAATATAAAACGAACACAAAAAACCGGGTTTCTTCTCTGAAACCCGGTTTTTTCTGCCATTTGTCACGTCCTCCCCAACCGGTTATAATTCCTTTACAATGCCACCCTAGCTCAATCGGCAGAGCAATCGCTTCGTAAGCGATAGGTTATCGGTTCAACTCCGATGGGTGGCTTAACCAACGGCCCTGGAGGAACCAGGGCTTTTTTGTTGAAGAAGGTATAAGCCGGGAAAACGCAGCCGGGATTGGCTGCGCACCAAATATATGACCGACATATCCCCGCCGCTCAGCTACAAACCGATTGTCTTCGGCGTAGCCGGAGGGACGGCTTCCGGCAAGACGACCGTGGCCCGGGCGGTGCTCGACGCCGTCGGCGCTTCGCGGATCGCTTACCTGCCCCACGACGCCTATTACAGCGACCGCAGCGATCTGCCTTTTGAAGAGCGGGCGCGATTGAATTATGACCACCCGGACTCGTTGGAAACAAGGCTGCTGGTCCGCCATATCAAGGACTTGCTGGTCGGCGCGCCGGTCCACGTACCCGTCTACGACTTCACCACCCATCGTCGCACGACCGAGACCATTCTGGTCGAGCCGGCCCCCATCGTCCTCGTCGACGGCATTCTCATCTTCAACAAGCGCAAATTGCGCGACCTGATGGACATCAAGGTGTTTGTCGACACGGATTCCGACGTACGTTTCATTCGCCGCCTGCTGCGCGATATGAATGAACGCGGCCGCTCGCTCGACTCGGTTGTCCACCAATATCTGGAAACAGTGCGGCCGATGCATCTCAAGTTCGTTGAGCCGAGCCGGCGCTATGCCGATGTCATCATCCCCGGCGGCGGCCACAACCGGGTGGCTATGGAAATGGTCGTCAGCCGGTTCCAAATGCTGCTGCGGGCTCAGGAAGTTGGGCCCGACGAAGAGGTAGAGTTAAATGATAGTCTGGACTGATCAACGCGTTGTCGTCACCGGCGGCGCGGGCTTTCTCGGCCGACATGTCGTGGCCGATCTCGAACAACGCGACGTGGCCGACATCTTTGTGCCGCTACGCGAAACCTATGACCTGCGCGACCGTGCGGCCATCCTCGATCTGTTAAACGACGCCCGACCGTCGATGGTCATCCACCTGGCCGCATCCGTCGGCGGCATCGGCGCCAATCGCGCCCACCCGGCTGACTTCTTCTATGACAACTTGATGATGGGCGCGCAACTGATGCACGAAAGCTGGCGCGCCGGAGTAGCCAAATTCGTGGCCATCGGTACCGTTTGCGCCTATCCCAAGTACACGCCGGTACCCTTCCACGAGGAAGATCTCTGGAACGGCTACCCGGAGGAAACGAACGCGCCATACGGGCTGGTCAAAAAAATGCTGCTGGTGCAAAGCGAGGCTTATCGCCAGCAATATGGCTATAACTCCATCTTCCTGCTGCCGGTCAACCTCTACGGCCCCGGTGACAGCTTCGATTTGGAGTCGTCGCACGTCATCCCGGCCCTCATCCGCAAATGTCTGGAAGCTCAACAGCGAGGGGATGAAGAGATAGTGGCCTGGGGCGACGGGTCGGCGACGCGCGAGTTTCTCTACGTCGAAGACGCGGCCAAAGGCATCGTTCTAGCCGCCGAGCATTACAACGAAAGCGACCCGGTCAACCTTGGTTCCGGCTTCGAGATCAGTATCAAGGACTTGCTGGCGACCATCGCCCGTCACACTGGTTTCTCCGGCCGCATCGTCTGGGATACAACCAAACCGAACGGACAGCCGCGCCGGGCCCTAAACACCGACCGGGCTTACGAGCGCTTCGGCTTTCGAGCGAGGACTGATTTCGATGAGGGCCTGCGCAAGACGATTGATTGGTACCGGCAAACCATCAGCCAATCGGTTTTATCCATGCCTTGATTGAGGCAGAATCCCCGGATCTCACAAATTCCGCGGAAATTAAAGTGCAGGGCAAACCCTGGAAAAAATCTGTATCAGCGGTGAAGTCCGGTAATTCTTCTATATAGTAGAGGCCAGATCATCCCTCGCAAGGTCACAATTCTCTCCTCTGTCCACCAGGCGCTAGACAATCGCGTCTTCTATCGCGAGGCTCGCACGCTGGTCAACGCCGGCTATCGTGTGACGCTAATCGCCGTCCACCCCCGTGACGAGGTCAAAGACGGAGTTCGTATTCGGGCTTTGCCCAATGTGCCGCGCCAAAAGCGGCCGCTTTTGTGGCGCAAACTGGTGCAAATGGCAGTGGAGACGGACGCTGACGTTTACCACATTCATGACCCCGAACTTCTGCTCATCACTCCATGGTTGCGTCGCCGCACCGGCAAACCGACGATATACGATATCCATGAAGCCAATGCCGACTTTATCGCCGTGAAAGATTACCTGCCGGGTTGGGCGCGGCAGCCGTTGGGCGCGTTGGTGCGGTGGCTGGAACCGCATCTAGCTCGCCGCGAGAGCGGTCTCATCTTCGCCGACGACGCCATCGCCCGGACATTTGAGTCGTTTACTGGTCCGAAAATAACCTTGTTTAACTATCCCGGCGCGGAATTGATTAAACAAGGCGAGACCGGTGGGCAACCCTACGCGGAACGACCGCCGGTTGTTATCTACCTGGGCGGTCTGGAACGCAATCGCGGCTCGGGTTTGATGATCGATGCTTTTGCGCGCGTACGGCGAGAAATACCGGTGGCCAGGTTGCTGATCGTGGGCCATTTTCAGCCGACCGATCTGGAACAGGAAGTTTATGCCCATGCTGAACGATATGGCATCGCCAAAGCCGTTAGGATTACCGGCCGCGTACCATTTGACCAGATCGGCGACTACCTTCACCGGGCGCGTGTCGGTTGGGTTACCTGGCAAGCCTGTCCCAAGAACAAGAAGAATGTCCCGACGAAGCTGTTTGAGTATATGGCCTTTGGCTTGCCGGTGGTTAGCAGCGATCTGCCGTCCGTCCGTCCCTTTCTTCACCAGGGATATAATGGACATTTGGTCCCGGCCAGCGATCATGAGGCGCATGCCGCTGTTATCAGTCGTCTCTTGCAGAATCCGGAGGAAGCGCTCCAAGTGGGCCAGGCCGGTCAGCAAATGGTTAATGAGTCCTTCAATTGGGCCAGGATGGAGCCGCTTTTGTTGGCACTCTACGAGAACGTGATATCGACCGGAGCAATACTTTCATCCGAGTGATAGCCAAGCCGGACCATCATGGGGGTGATGATCGGTTCGATCAAGGCCATTGTTTCGACCGAAAGGTTCCGCCACTTCTCCTGATCCGGCCGGGTGATCACGTTGACCTCCGGCAATCCTCTATCAAAGGCCGGGATTGATTGTGGATCGATTTTCAGAAATTTCTCAATGCGGGATAGAACTTCCGCCGGGTCGTCGACAAGGTCTTCATAGCTCACCACCAACACCGGTCGCGCGGCCGGTCGGGCAAGGTAATCCAACACAGCCTCATTGACGCGCACCCATTGATAAGCGCAAACTTCCGCCAGCGGTCGGTCGACCAGGTCCTGCCAGCCCGGAATCAACGTGAATGCCCAGCGGCCGCGCATCTGGTCCTGAATAGTGACCTTCGCTGGAACATCATAGCCGGGAAAATAATGCGGATTGCGCCAACCTTCCATCAAAGAATGAATATTGGCTCGCCCGTCGCGCGTTAGGAATATGACCCGCATGTCGGGAAAAAGCGCCTGCAAGAAAGGCAGCCGCAAACAATTCTCCGGTGTCTTTTCCAGCAGGCGGATGGAGCGAGAACGGGCCTTTGCCTGTCGACCATAGAATGCCGCCAGGAATCTGAAGACATTTAGACCGGCCTGCGGCGTCCGACTGCTCAAAGTCGAACCGGCTCGATTCGAACGACCATATTGCTTGAGAGACTGATAGAAAAAATTACCACCCAACCGCCGGCGGAATGCATTGACATAACGCCAGTATGTTCCCGGCGCGGATTGCCGGATAAAAGCGTTGGTCATGTAGGAACGAGACTCTTCCGTCAAGTCCGCGGCATCGAGTGAACCTGAAGACCAGTCTTTGATAGATGGGTGGTGATAACGCTCAATGATCGCTTTGCTCTCGTAACCGATCGACCACAATTCCGGCACTTCAGACAAGAGTTGATACAGCAAGGTTGTCCCCGACCGAGCACAGCCGACGACGATCACTGGCGAGATAATCATCCTGTCGTTATCATACCTTATCTGAGGTCAGCGAAGGACATATGCGGATTCTGTTTCTAACGGCTCGACTTCCTTTCCCGCCGACGCGCGGTGATCGCCTGCGTTCTTATCACTTCCTGCGAGTGTTATCACGCGAACATCAAATCACACTCCTGTCATTTATCGCCCATGAATCTGAGTCGGCCAATCTGGCCCAACTTAGACCATTCTGTGCCGAAGTCCATCTTATTCATCGCGCACCGTGGCAAGCAACGATCAGCACGGGGCTAAATAGCTGGCGGCCATTGCCGTTGCAGTCGCTCTATTATGGCTCATCTGTCATGCAGCAAGCCGTTAACCGCTTGCTGAAACGTCACCAATTCGATGTGATCTATGTCCATCTCTTTCGCATGGCCCAATATGTGGCCACCCGCCAGAGACCGTACCGCATTCTCGATCTGACTGATGCGATCTCGCAAGAGGTGACACGGTCGCTCCCCTATCTCCCCCCCATCTGGCGGGTTATCTACCGGCTGGAACTTCCGCGTATCCAGCGCTACGAACGGGAAATTTCTCGACAATTCAACCAGACCTGGCTGATTTCTGCCGCCGACCGCCAGGCAATATTTGCGGACAATCCACCCAGTAATATACAGATTGTCCCGAATGGTGTCGATATTGACCGCTATCGACCGGCCGCCCGCGGACCGGTCTCGCCGGTGCTGGCCTTTGTCGGGGCCATGAGTGTTTTTCATAATGTCGACGCAGCGGAATTCCTC
Organism: Chloroflexota bacterium; assembly: GCA_046485205.1. GTDB lineage: Bacteria > Chloroflexota > Anaerolineae > Promineifilales > Promineifilaceae > Promineifilum. The sequence goes on from JAWOHK010000288.1 coordinate 26,759, forward strand.
GTTTATGAGATCCTGCCGCTGGTACGTAAAGAAATCACTGGCGCGAGTGTCAATATCATCGGGGACAACCCCTCGCCACGCGTTCAACAATTGGCGGCCGTCCCGGGTGTGAAAGTAACCGGTCATGTCGCCGATTTGAATGCCGCGTTGAATCAATCAGCCGTATTCGTAGCCCCCTTGCGTTTTGCCGCCGGCATCCAAAACAAGGTGCTGGAGGCTATGGCCGCCGGAGTGCCGGTAGTCACTTCCAGTTATGTCAATAATGGCCTAGAAGGTGAAGATGGTCGACATTTGCTCGTCGCCGACGATGCCGTCTCGGCAGCGGCAGCGGTGATCAAACTGTTAAATGACGGCGAGCTTCGCGCGTCTCTGAGTCAGGCAGGCCGCGAGTTTGTCACCCAGCGCTATCGTTGGGAAGAACTTCTGGATCGAATGCAAACGATCGAGAAACAAATCGAAGGCAAATAGAACCAGTTCAATTCGGCAGGATTGTCAAGAATTGTTATGCTTGAGTTCGATGGATTCCCGACTCTCCCGTTGGTGCGAGGGCCTGATCGAGGCCGGTTGGCTGGTCGCTATCCTGGCCATTCCCCTGTTTTTCAACATTCACTCCGAACGGGTTTTCGAACCTGATAAGATCGGCTTGCTGCGATCGATTACCATCGTGATGGCGACTGCCTGGCTGGTACGCTTTATCGATAAGCGCGGCTGGCGGGATCTGTCCCCACTGAGTTGGTCAAACCCGGAGGCTATCTGGCACAAGCCGTTTGTCATACCAGCTTTGCTCCTGGTTGTGGTTTATGGGCTCTCCACCCTGTTTTCGGTCACCCCGCGAATTAGTTGGGCTGGTTCTTATCAGCGACTGCAAGGAAGCTACACAACCTTCACCTATATCGCCATTTTTGGCCTGATGGCGACCACAATTCGAACTCCGGTTCAGATACGCCGGGTCATTACGGTGGCGATCATCACTAGCATACCGATCTCGCTTTATGGCATCCTGCAACACTTTGGGCTCGACCCTTTGCCGTGGGGTGGAAATGTGCAGGTTCGGGTGGCCGGGCAGTTGGGCAATGCGATTTTCATCGCAGCCTTTCTGATCATGGTCACACCCTTGACCCTGGCCCGGATAATTGAGTCCTTCGGTAACATAATAAACGACGAGCAGTTATCAACAGCAGATGTAATTCGCGCTTCGGTTTATATCTTCATCCTGGCTATTCAAATCCTGACAATTTATTGGTCAGGAAGTCGGGGGCCGCTCATCGGTCTGGCTGTCGGGCTGTTTTCATTTATCCTCGTCTTGTTGGTATCGTTGCGGGACATTATTCAAAAAAGAGAACGGAGTCGCTGGCGGGAGTCAGCGCCAGCTTTGTTCGTGTTATTGGCGGCTGTTATAGCCCTGATCATCAGCCGATCCCTTACTGTTGCCAATCCGATCCTCGGGTTTATTTCCTTTTTCGGTATGATAGTGATTTTGGTGCTAGGGCTTTTCATTATCGCTGCCGCTCGACGAGGTCAGACGTGGTTATGGCTGGGTTGGATATTGCTAACTGTCTTTCTGGCCGGTTGGCTGCTGCTGTTCAACATCCAGTTCGACAGGTCCTCACCTTACCGACAGGTTCCGGTCGTCGGTGGTGTCATCGAGACCCTGGATGCCTGGCGAGAATTACCGGTTGTCGGATCATACGGAAAAATGCTCGACCCGACGAATACGACCGGCCGGGAAAAAAGCGGCCGCGTTCGCGTGTTGATCTGGACCGGGGCGATCGACTTGCTGAGGCCACATGATCCATTACAGTATCCGGATGGCCGGGTGGATCCGTTTAACTGGCTGCGACCACTAGTAGGATACGGGCCGGAATCGATGTACGTGGCCTATAACGCCTTCTATCCGCCGGAACTGGCCACCGTTGAAAGCCGAAACGCTTCGCCCGATCGTTCCCATAATGAAACATTTGATGCGCTGATCATTACCGGGTTAGCTGGACTTCTGGGGTGGCAAGCCTTGTATCTCAGCGTGATCTATTTTGCATTTCGCTATTTGGGGGTTATTCGCACAAAGCGAGACGGTCAGATGCTGATCGGTCTCTGGATAACCGGGGCGTTATTGGCTGCTCTGGTGGCGATTTATCTCATCGACCCTCTTTACCTGGGTGTAGCCATTCCCACAGGAATCATCCTGAGCGTGGTCGCCTACTTGATATATTTTGCGCTCTTCAGCGGACGAGATGGTGTCGTCAATGAGCCATGGTCAACCGATGCGCCCTCAGTCTCCCAACGTTTGCTGATGAACGCTCTCACCGCTTCGGTCTTGGCCCACTACGTTGAAATTCACTTCGGCATTGCCATATCCGCTACCCGGCTCTATTTTTTCGTTGTTGTAGCCCTCATGTTCGCGCTTGGCTGCCGGTTGCCAAACCGTGCTTCAGAGGTATCCGACATTGAACCTGTCGCAGGCAAGAAAAAGGAGAAACGCAAGGGCCGCCCAACCAGGATACCAGACTCGCCGGTGACCGCAGGCCCACCATCAATTTGGCCGGAACTTGGTTTCTCGGCCTTACTGATGGCATTGATGGTCGGCATTCTGGGCTATTCATTCGTAACCTACGCTCTGCCGCCTGACCGTATCATTTCCGGACCGGCTGACCTGCCGGTAATCGAAATCTTTCGCCAATCCTTATTGCAAAATGCCCGGCTCCAGTTTATCGAATGGCCGTTTGTTCTTTCCATGATTGTCCTGTCCTGGCTGTTGGGCTGGGTTGTTATTCTAGGGGAGATGGCCAAGCATGGCAGTCTACCGTCCCTATCAACCATTAGCAGCCGGTTGGCAGGCGGGCGACGCTTGGCGGCGGCAATATATCTAGTATGCCTCGCG
>JAWOHK010000406.1:0-7972 GCA_046485205.1 Chloroflexota bacterium
CGCTCACCAGGCCTTCCTCCGCTGGGGAATAGCAGCCGAGAAAATTCGCCATCCCGGACACGGCGGGCAAGCTGCTTTCGCGCAACAACTGGCAAGGTCTTTGAGAGGGGGACGGTAAACCCAGTGCGAAAAAGGGCTGAAGCTGTGATCGATTTGGCGCCTAATCTTAAGGTTCTAGAGCTGTAAAATAATCGCGAACCAGATTTTGCAGGCCCAATGGAATATTCCCGCTTGATAGGGCTTCGTTGACCGTGGCCCGGTAATTGCCAAAGACCTGTTCATAGGGAACCACGCTGCCCCCTAGGCGGGCCGTATCATTGGGGTCGCCCGGCAGTTGTTCGCCCGGTGGTCCACAGGTTTCTGGATCGCCGAGACACTGTACGGGTAATTCAAGATCGACGCCCTGGTTGTCGCCCAAATCGACTGCTGGTGGCACATAAACATTTTCGCTCCGCCCGCCGCCCTGGGTTGGGTTGCCGGTACCGGGTTGTTGCCCCTCACCCGTTCCCTGATCAGTGCCGACGGAACCATCCTGGCTGGTTGCCGACGCGCCGAATGAACCGGCAGTGACTTGGGAATCGCCGGCGGATTCGCCTTCTCCATCCTCTGCCGGGTTGGTTGCCTGGGCTATCTCCTGCCGGGCTAGATTGAGTGCGCTTGCGGCTTGCTGAGCCTGAGCAGCGGCCGCCTGATCCTGGGCGCGATCTTCCAGTAAGGCGGCCGCCTCAAGGAGATTTTCCTCGGCCGCACCAGTCTCTCCGGCAGCGAGCGTCTCGGCGGAGGCCTGTAACCGGTCGGCCAATTCGCTGTCGACCGCTTCCAAGGCGGCCGCGGCTTCGGCCAATTGCTCTGCTAGTTCCTGTTGCACGCCATGTGGCAGGGAGTCTAATTCCCCAGCCAGATTAGACGCAGCTTGGGCAGCATTCTCCAGCTGGCCTGATTGGAACGCCTCTGCCAAGGCCGAACCGGCTTCCGTTTGGGCCAGGGCCGTGCCCGATTGCCCCAGGGCATTTTCGAGAGCCCGGTTGCCAAATTGCTCTTGAAGGCTGCGCAATTCGGCTTCGGTCTGCGAAAGGGTCGCTACAGCTTCTTCGCGGCTCAGGGAGCTCTCGGACAGATTTTCCAGGGCTTCGTCAATCGGTTGTTGCAAGGCGGATTGCTGCTCGGCCGTCAAGTCATCGTTGGCGGCAATGGATTCGGCTAGGGCTTCTAGCGCGGCCGTCTGCTCGGCGAGGGTCGAATCGAGGGCCCGTTGTTCAAGCAGCAAGGGCACCTGCTGATTCGGCATCAGGATGGCTAATACCAATACAATCAACGTGATCAGCACCGGCAACCAATCCCGAGCGCGAAGGGTGAGAGGCATCTGTCGCGAGAGATCAATGGCTCTAGCTGTGGCCAGGGTGTCTTGTAATTGCCGCTGGGCCAATTCGATGGATGTTGGCAGGCGACCGGCATTGATTTGAACGGCGGCCGTTGTTCGTTCGCGCAGGGCGAAATATCGGTCGGCAAATCGCGCCTGTTCTTCAAGCGATCGACGTCGTAACAAGATGGCCAGTGCCGTGATAGATAGCGATATTAACGCCAGGGCCAGTGCTAGAACGGCTATTTCAGCCTGGGTGAATAGGGGACGGATTCGACTGAGAATGGCTACGATGAAAGCCAGGATCAGTCCTATAGACAGACCAATCGGTAGCCGGGCAAGCAATTCCTGCTGCCGCCGACGTGTATCCCAGTCGTGCAGAGTGCGAGTCAGAGAGGTGAAATCCGGCATCACACTCACACATCACTGACTTGGCGCACGCGCCGGACAGTGGCGGCAAACAGAATCATAGCAGCAGCCAGGTGAAAAAGAATAAAGAGCGGCCAGGGCGAGAATAGCCATACCCGCGTGCCGCCGACGAACTGAGAAGTGAGGAACAGTGTATTTTGGTCCAGCAAAAATATCTCACTGACGATCAGGGTCGCCGGCAGGTTGGTTGCAGCCATGATCAGGCCGCCATAAATCAACATAGTTTCGGCGATGGGGGCGACAGAAAGGGCCGTTGCGCTGAGCGGCCCCAGGATCAGCGCGGCGGCGAAGACAAATAACGGGATACCGAAGGTGATGAAAAATACCCCGGAGAAGGTGGTAACGGTGGCAGCCAGTGTAGTGCGCATGGTCGCCGAACACCATAGCCCATACATGGCATAAGTAACCGCGGCAGTCAAAATAAGGACCTGGGATATCGCTAATTCCGCCGGCGAAAGACCACCGAGCAGAAAGGCGATACTCTGCATGGGGATTGAAACAAGAACCAGCAAGAACACGTAGCTGAGAGCTGACAGGAGCTTGCCGAGCACAAAAGACTGTGGAGAGAGCAGGGTAGTGCGTAACAGGTCAAAAGTCTGCCGTTCCCGCTCGCCACTAATCGCCCCGGCGGTGAAAGCCGGGCCGATGAAGAGCACCAGAAACACCTGGACAGCCAGAATGGCGGCGAATAACCCCTTGCCGGCTGTCCGGGCCGACGAGCTGCCGGGGGAGGTTGAGCCGGATACATAGGCCAGGTATACCAGAGTGATGAGGCCTCCGAGGACCAGCAAGTAGAGGGTAAGGACGGCGAAAGCACGACGACCGCGCATGCGCCCGCGTAATTCCTTCATCGTGACCGGATTTCGGATAGATGATAGAAAGCGAGAGAAAAACCGCCGTGGTTGCGATGCAGGGGTTGGAGCCATTTCGATCATAAGACTGTGGAAAATTATAGCCGATTTTCTTCGCGGGTTCGGGCGAATGTGAGGAATTTCTCAGCGGTCAGGATTCTTCTACTGACGATAGAGCATTCTCATCATTAAGAAATATAAGCCAGGGTCATTTGATCTGCCTGTTGGATAGTCAAACCGAACAGATAAAATACGACGACTGTATATACAATCACCAGCGCTAAAAACCCGCTCACAACCTTATTAGTGAGGCAATGGGATTCAGTCGGACCCACCTCGCGTGACCTGCAAGAAGATATCCTCCAGGCCGCCCGTTTCCTCGGAGAACGAGAGCACCGGCAGGCCACGCTCCACGAGTTTTGATAGCAAACGGCTTAACGCGACGTCATCGCCGCTGAAGTCGAGACGCAGCGAATCAGAGGGCAAGCCGTTTGTTTCGCCGGGCAGAAGCGCCTGAATATCTTCTTCGCCATTAAGCCAGGTGTGCAGTTCAGGAATATCAACCATCGTGCCAGACACAAAGCGAATGGCGATGAGCCGGTGGGCCCGAATCTGGCGCATCATCGCCTCCATGTTGCCGGTGGCCACCAGGCGGCCGTTGTCGATGATGCCGATGCTGGTGCAAATGTCAGCCACCTCCGACAGAATATGGGAAGAGAAGAAAATGGTCTTGCCCATATGTTTCAATTCGCGCAGCAACTCGCGCATTTCGATTCGCGCACGTGGATCCAGCCCGCTCGCTGGTTCATCCAGAATAAGCACCTGGGGATCGTGGGCCAGCGTTCGCGCCAGGCAAAGCCTCTGCTTCATGCCCCGGCTGAGCGTTTCGACATAGGCTTCGCGCTTGTGGTTCAAATCGACCAGTGCCAACAGGTCATCGATCAGAGCCGGGCGAATCGCGACCGGCAAATCATAGCACGCGGCAAAAAAATCGAGATATTCCCAGACTTTCATGTCCTCGTAGACCCCGAAAAAATCAGGCATGTAACCGATTGCCCGCCGGACAGCCACAGGCTCGGCCGTAACCGAGTGCCCGGCGATTCGGGCTTCGCCAGCAGTCGGCCGGAGGAGGGTCGTCAGAATGCGCATAGTCGTGGTCTTTCCGGCCCCGTTTGGGCCAATGAAACCGAAGACCGCGCCTTCCTCTATGTTCAAGGTGAGGTTATCAATAGCCGTCAAACCGCCATAGCGTTTGGTCAGATCGTTGAGTTCGATAATCGCGGCCATGATTCGTTAGCGTACCGGAATTTCCAGCAGATACAACGTCGTTTCAGTGCGTTGCAGATTATCAGTATTGAGATCGACCGGCAACTCGCTGACGGCCATCCACCCGGCCAGGGTGATGGCTTTGGTTGGTTCGGGTAGATACGAGATGCCGGAACTGGGATTATAGTAAAGCGATTGGAGCAGTTGCCAGCGCGGGTAGACTTCCGGGTCATTAAAGTAGTTGGATGTGCCCAGGATGTATGACGGGTCGTTGACCAGCGGGTTGGGAATGGCCACTCCGGTAGAAAACAGGGGGTTAGGCACTTCTGAAGTCGTATCTCCACCGGGAAGAGGGACCTGTTGCGTTCGTTCCTCGCCGGGTTGAATATTCCCCAAGGCGAACTGGTCCTGGGCGACAATCAGGACCGCATCCTCGAAAACAGACTCTCCGTCATAACGCACCGTGACTTCGAGCGCGCGGCCGTCATCGACCAATCGGGCGGTAGCGGTGAGCGCAGGTCCCGGCAGGTCGGCATTGGCCAGAAAGGTAGCGACCTCGCCGGTGTCGGTGCGAATGTCGCGCAAGATCAGCTCACTCTCCCGTTCAATTGCCTCCAGGTTTCCGGCACCAAGCAAAGTGCCAAAACTTTGCACCAGGGGCGAGGCCACGCTGTCATAGGGCAACATCAGATCAAACAGGTCGCGGCGGGGCGAGTAAAGCCCAATAATCGTTTCAGTGTTGATTCGTTCAGCGTCGATCGCGCCGTGAGCGGCGGCCATTTCAACGACCATCGCGCTGCTGCCGCGTGTTCGGAAACTCGTGAAGTAGGTCAGGCCGCTAAAGAGTAACACCAGCGCGGGAATCGTTATCCAGGCCAATTCGCGGCGATTCAGGCGTTTCAGTATGAGAAAATTAATTGGGCCGATAATCGCGATGTAGATGAGAAGGAACGCCATGAGCTGGGCCGTAGACGGCAGCCGCAAGCCGGGAATCGAGACGGCAACCTGCGAGGCGCTGAAGCCGTCCTGTATGCCGTATCCCCAAGGTGGGCTGTCCGGAACCTGTCCGGCGATCGAATCCCACAGGACTTCGTTTCCCGGCCAGCCGAGCAACGGCGCGAGCTTGGGATCGAGCGCCAGGAAGTAGACGCTGCCCAATCCCAGATCTTTGCGCACCAGAATGGGCAGGTTGTCCTGATGGATGATCGACTCGCCGTCGCGGAGGGTGCTGCCGGTGAGGATGAATGGTCCCTGATCGACCAGAGGAGCGCCGGCGAAATCGCTCAACGCCGGCAGGTCGTCGACCGTTTCGATGCCCCGAACCGCTACCGGCAGTAAATCGGCGACCCCACCAGCGGTAGACAATCCGCCCGGGCCGCCAGTCACGACCAGCTGGCCGCCGTTCTCTACCCAGGTACGAAGGGCGGTCAATTGGGCGGATGTCAGGCGGCCTGTATCGGTGTCATCCAGAATCAGGATATCCAGCGCACTCCAGGCCGGGGATATATCCGGCAGGTCGGCAGTGTCCAGGAAGGCCACGTCCGCCCCGGCACGACCGCCGGTAATGGTTTCCAGATAGGCTAGTGCGCCGGGATTGGAGCTGACAACACCGTAGAGCAAGTCGTCCCGGCTGACGAGGGTGGGAGCATTGATCGACGTCGTTGCCACACGCCGGTCGTCGCTGACCAATTCGACGGTGATCCCACGCGAGAACGCGGGGATGCGAACATACAAAGGCACGCGCTTGTCGGATTGGGTCGGTAATGAGATGGGTGCGGTGTAGACGGGCGAATTGCTATCGGAAAGGATCACGCGAATTTCGCCCTCCACCGGCGGGCCGTCATTGCGGGCATTGACGATGATCGGCACGACGGCCGACTCCTTGTAAAGCCGGTCAAAACCCGCGCTGGCTTCCAGAGTGAGACCGGATTCTTGCGCAATCGGAAGCGCAGCAAGCGCCAGAAGCAAAGTCAGGATGAGATCCAAGGTCATGGGTTATCGGAACTCGATGCTATAAGCGTTGATGGGAACATCAGGCCGGTTATGTTCGAGCCAGGCGACGGTTTTTTCCATGACGCGATGCAGGTGAGCTTTGTCATTGCCTACGGCCGCCAGACCAATAACGGCCGATCCCCAGGCATCTTGCCCCTCGACTTCAGCCACCGACAGGTTGAATTCCCGCTGTAACCGGGTAATTATTGGCTTCAGGATGCTGCGTTTCTCCTTGAGCGAGTAGACGCCGTTCAAATCTAGGGCAATCAGGCACGTAGCCACAACCATGAGCGCAATTTTCCTCGATTACCCGGTGAGAGCAAGTGAGCGTCCGGTGAGTGACTGATTGTGAGCGGCAACGATTTTCATCAAATTTCGTTATTGGTTAATGGAAATCCAACATGGATCGGTTAGATTGTTATCACATCTGATAAAGGCAGTTTAGAGAACTTATTATAATAATTTTGATATTTTCATTATGACAAAAGACGAAATTACCAACAGTTCCGGCAACAAGAATTCTCCCGCCCGGACTATCTTATATGGCTTGCTCATCATCTTTTTTATCGCCATGGCCTTTCTGGCCTTCTCCGTGGCGCGTCTGGTGTTGAATGTGAGTGACTCTACCAGCCAGGCAATCGCTGCCGTCGAACCGATCGGCGACCGCTTCCGGCAATTGCTTGTACCGGCCACGCCGGTCATTTTGCCCAATCCGGCAACGGTCGTGCGCCAGATCAACGACCTGTCGCGGCTGGAAACGGCCTCCTATGAAATGGAAAAAATCGTCACCGCCAATTCAAACCAGCAAGGACTTGTGGACCTTCTACTCGGCGAGTCGATGGTTTTTGTCGGCTACGGCAAAATATATGCCGGTGTTGATTTCGGCAAGATGGGCACAGATGATCTCGTGGTTGTCGATCCGACAACCGTTATGATCTACCTGCCTCCCGCCGAGATTTTCCAGGACATACCGGTTTTAGATAACGATCGCTCCTATGTAGCCGATCGAGATACAGGTCTCCTGGTCAAAGGTGATCCGGCGCTGGAGACGCAAGTCAGACAGGCGGCCGAGGCTTCTATTCGCGAGGCGGCTAGCGGCAGCGATATCCTGGATCGAGCTAACCTCAATGCGCAGAACTACATGCGCAATTTCCTGGAAGGGCTGGGTTTCACCCAGGTCGTCTTTACTCCGGAAACGCCACCTCCCGCGGCCCCTTTTGAGCAGGAAGTTCCCAAGGGCTATTACTTGCTCCCGACGGCGACACCGGCCGCGCCATAATCAAGCTGACAAGAAGGGTGAGGCGAATCGCTTCACCCTTTTTTCTTCTTAGCCGGCATAATTCCAGCCGACACTTGGAAGGGTCAAGGTGTCGGTAACTTCGCCCTCCTTCAGGATACCGGCATTGACTACCTCGCCGACCAGCAGGTCATGATCCCCGCCTATATCGACTAGTTGGGTCACGCGGCATTCCAGGTAGGCGGCGGCCCCCTCCAGAATGGGGCAGCCGGTTTCCGGGCCGGGCGCCCAGACGGCATTGTCCATCTTGTCCGGCCGCTTGGCTCGCGCCTTGGTAAAAGGCATCATCGCTTCCTGATCTTCTTTGTTGAAGATGTTGACGGCAAAGACGCCGCCTTCGCGAATGACTTCGTGGGAATAGGCTTTCTTGGCCAGCCCAAAGACGATGAGCCGGGGTTCAAATGAAGCCTGGGTCAACCAGTTGCCGACCATGGCATTAACTTCATCACCATTACGGGAAGTGATGCTGTAGAAACCATAAGGAAGACGTTGGAGCGCTTCTTTGATAGGATCAGTTGTCATAGTACCTCTTTTATTGGTTGGTCTTCGCCGCAAGGCGAGACGCATAAATCTCAGGGTAATCCCATACTTAGTACAGTGTAACTTAAAGAATTCAAAATGACATTGATAATATCTGCAATGACAGATAAGCTGAGCGGATGGCCAAACAACACATCCAACTCAGTGAAACAGAACGCAAACAACTACAAGATTTGTTAACCTGCGGCAGCATCCCGGCCAGAAAGTCCAAACGGGTTCTGGCCATTCTGGAGCTAG
>JAWOHK010000132.1:0-3876 GCA_046485205.1 Chloroflexota bacterium
GATTAAATCGGCTGGTGTGGCTACCCCCAGTAAGACGATACTCAACTTTTGCAACTCCGCCTCGTCGCTACGCATGTTGTAGAAGTAGCGAATAGCGGCAAAGAAATCATCACGGAAGTCCAAACGCAGCGTCGTATCAATCTCATCGATAAAGATGACGACATGCTGTTCAGTTTGCAGCAGGAGCTGTCGCAAGAAATCGGTAAAACGTTGGACGACACCAAGATGATCCCGCGCTTGCCACCAGGCAGTTACATCAAATGACGCGTTTAGGCGGCTGTTGATGCGCGTGACAAGGCCCAGGTACCATTGTTCATCCGTGACATCGGTGCCGATCGAAGTCAGGTCCAGGATGACTGTGCGCACGTCGGCGGCCCGCAGTTGCCGGGCCGTGCGGACCATCAGGCTGCTCTTGCCCATCTGTCGGGGCGTCAGGACATAACAAAATTCACCCGAAATTGTCGCCCGAAACAATTCATCATCTGCCGGCCGCTTGACGTAGGAAGGTGCATCAGTCCGTAAGGTCCCGCCGGCGATGAAAAAAGCTTGTTCGATGACCTCAGTAGGCCGGTTCATTCGAGCCTGTCCCGGAAATAGACCTCATACAATTCACAGCGCGGAGTGCAAATATCTCCCGAAGCTTGGATCAACCCCGCCCGCAACAATCGGAATCGCGCGTCCTCATCATCACATTTTTGCCGGCGAATGATCGCTCGCAGCGCGGCGATCAATTCCGGACGCTTGTGGAGCAACCACATTTGCCGCCGTAGATGATCGCTAAATGGCCCCCCATCACTGGCGGCAACTTCGCGTAAGGCCGGCCAGTCCATCCGTTCCGTCACCAAGGTATAGAGCGCTTTACGCGTCAGATAAGGGTGTCCACCCAATAAGGTTTGAAAATCGGCCAGATCTCCGGAGGATAGAGGGTGACCATGCCGGCGGTTTAAATCCTCAACCTGGGCCTTGCTGAAATCTTCCAGATAAAGCTTTAGACCCACATTGAATGGTGACTGGTTGGGATCGGCGATCAATAAATAGGGCTCGGTCGAGATTACCATCGCCAGATTCATCATTTCCCACAACGGTTCATAGGCCGCACTGTTGTGCCAGGAGCGCAGCAATCCGAAAAAATCGCTGTAGTAACTGGTCTCCAGTAAGCGATCAGCCTCATCAATTGCCAGAACCATCGGTTGGTCGAGAGCGGGTAGAACGTACTCTTCCATTAAAGCCGTCAGACGGTCTTGCGCGCCAAGCGGAATCTGCCAGAAGCGTTCTACCTGGGTCAAATCCTGCCGCAGGCGGTTTACAATGAAATTGCTCAGGTACCGCAGGAAAACGTCAGAGGCAGCTAGGTCGTCGCTGTCGACGGATTGTAAGTCAAGGCAAACGACATGCGCGCCGGCCTGCCGGGCATGGTGAATCCCGCGCACCAACATGGAACTCTTGCCGGTTTGCCGACTGGCCCGGATAGTGGTGATCGTGCCCGACAGAGATAATTGGTGGCGGAGACGGGCATCGGCCTCGCGCTCGATATAAAGCGTATCGCTGATCCGCATCGTCCCGCCCGGTGCCGGTAGACCGCTCAACAGACGTGGATCGAATTCCGGTAAGGGCGGATAGACATCTTTTTCATTTTGTTTCGGTCGGCCATCTTCAGATATCAACGTGATGGGGTACCGGATAAATGCTTCCGCTGAGAATGGCTGATCAAGAACATTACCTTTGAGAACGCCGAGTAACTCGCTCAATACACGCTGGTTATCTGCCTCTGATGTCCAGACCAGGTACTGACGTGCGTTGATAAACGCCGCAATTGAATAAGGCAACATGCCATCAAATTGAATGCGAATGGGCAAAATGATAGGCCAACCCTGAGTTCGACGATACTCATATGCGCGGTAAACTTCCTGTTGGACCATCTCGGAATCGGCCGACTGATTCGACAGCAAAACGATCAGATAATCCGATTGGCTCAATTGGTGGTCGATCTCGTCCAGCCAGGTAGTTCCAACCCGCATGGATTTATCGATAAATGGCTGGTGGCCTTCCTCGGTTAAAGCACTGGCCAAGATGTTAGCCAATGCGCTATCAATGGCCGCATAACGTTTATAGCAAATGAAGAGGCGTGCTTGATAGGTCCAGACCAGATGTGATCGCTTGGACTGGCAAAGAGAGACCAAGCGCGGGATTTCCCCAAAGCGTTGGAACCGGCCAACGAGGTCTTCGATTATATTCGTCTTGGTTGGTCCTACCAGATCATCATAAACGATACCCAATTCAAAACAAAGGGTCTTCAGTTCGCCCACGCTGAAATAGTCGTTGATCTGGTTTGTCAACTGCGTGCGATACCGCAATGGAAGGAAGTCTCTCGTCCTGGTCATAATGGGAACCCCCCTCTTTTATCGTCAACGACCAGTTGCAAGAAACAGTTATCGGTTACATTATAACATAAGAATTTCAACACGGGGGTAAAAACCTCTTTGTTCTTTGTTCAATTCGGATAACCTGAAGGAGGACCACCACCCTTTTATTACCGCTAGCAATATCTGTGAGCGAAGTCAGAAATAGTTGCAGTTAACTTATTGCTGCGCCGGGTATGGGACCCTCCCGGAAATGTCCGCAACTGTCCGTTAAGACGTCCCCATGCTTTTTTGCAAGAATCCGGGAGATACCCTTATACCGAAGCGGACAACTTGGTCAGTAGCCAGCGATAGGGATCGATCTCCTAGGGCCGGTGCGCACGAATAGTCATTGGCAGTCGAAAGCAGACGATGGGTCTCATAAACTAGCCGGCTCTGACCACAGCTTTCGAATTCGAGTCGGTGATTACCGAATTGTGTACACAGTAGAGGATGACATCCTCCTGGTGCAGAGCGTCCGCGTCGGCCACCGGCGTGATGTCTACCGCTGACATCGCCCGGCCAGCTTTCATCCTGTGGCAATGCCACAATAGTGTTGACCGGAATCAGGCTGTCTCTTTCGAGCTAATACAACGCATAAACACTTTCTTTCCGCCAGTTACAAGCGAGGGGCTGGTAGCCGGTACACTTGTGGCTATGACCACCTTCGACCCGGGCACCATCAAGCGCAACGACAACAAGGTCCGCTGCGCCAGCAAGACCGAGTCCGGCGAGGCCTGCCGGGCCTGGGCCATCCACGGTTCCTCCCCGCCCATCTGCTCCACCCACGCCAGGCTGACCGGCGGCGGCGCGCCCAAGGGCAACCAGAACGCCTTGAAGCACGGCTTCTACGCCCGGTCGCTGAGTGACCAGGAATCGGCCGACCTTGTCGGTCTCATGGCCTCGGGCGAACTGGACGACGAACTGGCCATGACCCGGGTGCTCATTCGTCGGGTGTGGGACCGCATCAACGACCCGAAGAAGGAGAAGGAGTTGAGCCTGGAGGACTTCAAGACCCTGGCTCAGCTGCACTTCCTCGGCGTCCGCACCGTGGCCGGTCTGCTGAAGGCCGGCGGTCCGGCGACCACCTTCCAGGATGTGCTGGGGGCGGTGCTGGATGACCTGAGCAACAGTTGGGGGACGAAATTGTGACGCTCTCTCCGACAGAGAAGCAGAAGATCCTCAGCCTGGCCGACAAGGAGCCGGTCGTCAAATGCCCGGTCTGTAAGATCGGTGAAATGGCCATCCGGATCCGCCGCGCCGACGGAGAGCCGTACTGGTCCTGCAACCGCCAGCCGGCCTGCGTTCACAAGCGGCCCGTTTCGGCGGCTTTCAAGCTGCGGCTGGCCGGGCAACCGACGCTGTTCGACTGATTGAGTATCACCGGCGCGATAACGCTTATGTCCGACACGTTCACCCGATCGCAAACGGCAACAATGCTGTCGTCGTCAATAACGCAACCGCCACCATCGGCCGC
>JAWOHK010000270.1:0-6214 GCA_046485205.1 Chloroflexota bacterium
TATGTGGCGAATCAAACTGGAGGGTTTGCCTAATGCCTCCAGTAAGATCTCAACCATACGTAAGTTTTCGACTTCGATCCCGGTACCGACGTTGTAGATTTCACCCAGTTGACCTTTGTGCAGAACCAGGTCGATAGCCTCGCAGTGGTCGATCACGTACTGATATTCGCGCATTTGCCTGCCATCACCATAGACTGGAAGTGGTAGATCATCGATTGCATTGCTTGCGAATAAAGGGACGACTTTTTCCGGGTATTGGTATGGCCCAATATTGTTAGACCCTCTGGTTATGGTTACAGGTAATCCGTAAGTAACCCTGTAGGCATTAACCAACAAATCAGCACTGGCCTTGCTGGCGGCATAGGGGCTGCGAGGGTCGAGTTTATCTGTTTCCTTACTCGACATGCCGGGTGGGATGTGTCCATAAACTTCGTCTGTTGATATCTGATGATATCGTTCGAGACCAAGGGCGCGGGTTACTTCAAGAAGCGTATAGGTGCCATAAACGCTGGTCTGGATAAAGGCATCCGGATCCATGATCGATCGATCGACGTGGGTCTCGGCGGCAAAATTGACGATGGTATCAATGGTATGGGTCGTGATGGCCGATTCGACGGCTGATCGATCACATATGTCGCCGTGGATGAAAGTGTAGTGGGCGTTGTCCTGAACGGGAATCAGATTATCAAGGTTACCGGCGTAAGTAAGCTTGTCATAGACCACGATGCGGTAATCATCGTAATTTTCAAGCATATAGTGGACATAATTGGAACCGATGAACCCCGCCCCACCGGTGACAAGAATATTTTTCACAAATCCTCCAACCCGCCGAAATGCCGTGTTGAGTTTATAGGCACCTGTACAGTGAGCTCCCAGCGTCAGGCAATTAATGTTACGGCGGAAAACGAAATCTCAATGTCTTTAAGTTGTTGTCTTTATTCTAGCTTAACAATCATCTATGGTAAATATTATCTTACGTGATTGAGTCACTGTTCATGAGAAGGAATAGAGCTATTCTGGTTTAGCCAGGTCATAATCAGGCGGTTGGCAATGCTGGGTGGCAGCGGTATAACCGGCATTTGTTCCGGAGAGTACCATCCCGCTTCAATAATTTCAGCCGGATCCATTTTGATTTCGCCGGTCACATACTCAGCTGTAAAAGCGATCATCAACGAGTGCGGAAACGGCCAGGGCTGGCTGCCAAAATAGCAGATGTTATCGACGGTCAGGCCCACCTCTTCATAAATTTCCCGAGCAACACATTCTTCAAGGCTTTCGCCGGGTTCGACAAAACCGGCCAGAACACTAAATAAGCCCGTGGGGAATCGCTGAGCTCGAGCCAAAAGAATCTGTTGGCCCTGCTCGGTTTCTTTGGTCACACGCACAATTATAGCCGGGGCTAACCGAGGGTAACTAGAGAATCCACAATTTGGGCATAGCTTCGACCGGTCCTGGATTTGGTCTTTGGTTTGGTGACCGCACCGGCTGCAAAATTGGTGCGTTCGATCCCAATCCACGATCTGTACGGCCCGACCGGCAAGCCAAAATTCTGATTCCGCCAATAATGGGAAAAGGGTGCGCAAATTACCAAAGCTCATTCCCACAGGGGGTTTGAACGCAGGGCCAGCTTCACCGCTGAAGCAATGGATTAATTCTTCGCCATCTGCCAGATAGCCCAAATACTCCTGCATGTTCAGATCCAGGCCGATCTCGTTGGGAGAGATCAGGCGCGGCACTTCGGCTTTCCCAGCCCCATTTTCTACCAGCAATTGATTTCCTTGATAAATAAACCAAAGAGCCGGCTGATCGAGATGCTCTGGTGGCAGTGGCGTGGATGTGAACCGGTAAGCCATAGAACCCTTGACTAAGGATATCCACCAGTTGGTGTATCGGTGGCCCCCGGTGGGTACCCGGAATCGGAAGGGGTACTTGTCGGCAGGCTTGGATCGGGGGTTTGAGGAATCGCACCGGGTAGGGTCGATGTTGCATTGGGATCGGGTGTGCCGGTCTCTCCCTCTGCCGGGGTTGATGCAAATGTCGGTGTTGCATTCGGATCCGGTGTGTTAGTCACCGTTGGGGGAAAAGCCAACGTCGGTGTCTCCGTCGGCACTTCCGGAACCGTAGGAATACCTGGAGTCAATAATTGATCCGTCACGACGATTCCAGGCGTCTCTGTCGGCGTGGGCGATTGTGACGGGGTAATCAGTGCCTCAATCGTCCTTAAACCGGATAAATTTCCATCTGACACGACGGTAAGAGAAATAATCCCCGATTCACCCACCAACGGGTTTGGTTCGATGATCCGGATTACTTCCAGATACCAGACAACATTGGACGGTGGCTCCTTGCCACAGCCGAGCGGTCCCTGATAGTTCCGCCAAAAGCCGGTGACCGTCATTTCGGTGCCCGGACGAACCAGCGAAAGCACATTTTCAAATCCTCGGGCGTTGAGTTGAAGACCTTCGGAGACAAGACTCCAGCGAATTGGCACTCCGGCTACGGACCGGCAATCTGGAGGAGGTAAAGGCGTATACTCGCCGGTCACAATAATGCGCTTATCTCGATAGGTCGCCGGATCACTATTCAATTCGCTGAAGGACAATTCGACGGCTTCTTCACCTGCAGCCGGTGTATAAGGCGTAAATGTCGGGAGTACGGGATAAAGTGAAGTGTTTTGGGAAGAGGTAAATGTAGCTAATGTTAACAGGGCAATTAAACCCAGAAACAAACCACCCAACAAAAGGACTGTAGAGTGCCGCTGATTTGTGGGAGGGGCATCCCGGATTGGTTCAGTACCGGTTACGAGTTCGTCTTCCCGGACTTCTTCTTTGTCGTTGAAGGTACTCATCAGGTTTTATAAATTGGTTGCTGCCTGGGGCGCGAGTAGTTGATCCACCATTCAAAAACCATAACGGCCAAACCGACGACCAAAAACCAGGGCCAGATTTCGCGACGTCCGGTACTGAGGGCGCTCTCGGCCAAGATTTCCGACTGCCCTATCAGGATGGTATCCGACGGCTGTATTCGTGATTCTTCGGAGTTCATGAAATTAATCGCAAAACTGTCGACTCGAATTACATTGCCTGAGCGGTCAAGGTGAGAAATCTGGTAGACACCGGGAGCGTTCGTGTCCGTGAACAGTACGTTCCGGGTTGTTGGATCGAGTCTATTCTCCCATTGACTTCCATCCGGTTTTTCGATGACAATGGCCTCGGCACGGCTATCAGGGGTCAACAGCACGCTGTCTGCCGGCCTCAATAACGCTGTGCTGGTGAGGACACGACTCGGGGTCAACCACTCGGTAATGTTAGCCATCATGATTGGAAAGGCAACCTGGAGTGGCAGGTCAGACTCCCGCAGGTCGAAAGGGATAACCATCATCCGGCGGCCGTTGGATTCTCCGGCCAGCAAAAGCGGTCCCCCACCAGCTTCTACTAGAGGCGCGAGTCCGGTCGCTTCAATGATTTGACCTTGAGCAATGTTCACCAATCCCCAATCGACGTTTTCCAGCAGGGGGTCTGAGTTTATCCGAGTGTTCGCTGTATCAGTGAAAGTGCCGGTGACTTGGAGGCTGAATTCACCTGATGAATTGGATGATGTTGAAGCGGGGGTGCCAGAATCTGGGTTTGGATTAATCACCAATAGGTTGGCATCTGGCAAAATTGAGGGCAAGGGAACGCTGTCAAAAACGATCAAATCGTAGGGATTTCCTGATGAAGCAATTTCATTAAGGATCGTCCCGCCGCTATCGGGAGTAGCTCTCTGTACCCGAACATCTGATAACACGCCAAAAAAACGTTCCAGGAACAAATTGCCTTCGGTTACCAGCAGAACTTCTCTAGAAGCCCGCTCAACCAAAACTGCCCAGGCTTGATTATCGAGGGATAGAAAGTCACTGCCTTCGTCAGGAATGAGCCTGGCTTCGATGAGCGAACCGGTGTTGGTTGGGATCGACCATTCGATATTGAACCGCTCATCTGGAGCAATGGACAGCCGCCTGGAGTCAAATAACACCCCATCCAGATAGAGTGTAAGCAGAGTATCTTGCGATTGTCGGCCGTTATTGGTTACGCCGGCCAGTAGCACATCTCCATCCGGCGAGCGCCGTGTGGCCAAAGCAGCCAGAGCCAAGTTCTCGGTTGCCTCTCCGACTGAAATAAAATCGACTGAGCCTGGCAGTGGCGGTAAGGAATCCGGTAGCTTGCCGTCGGAGACGATGACGAATTTCACCTCCAGTGTACCTTGGGCCGAAGCAGCCGCGAGGGCAAACGCGGCCGGCCAGTCGGCCGCATGATTTTCAACGGTGACAGATTGGAGCATTCGTCGTAATAGTGGCCGGTCAGTCGTTGCCGCGGCCAGAACTGTTGGTGTCTGGGCAACCTTAATCAACGATACACTCCCACCACCCAATGCGATCAGTTGCTCGATTTCGGCAAGCGCGCTTTCGAAGCGGGTTAGGCCATTTCCCATGTCATGAGATTGCATAGAGGCTGAGGCGTCCAGCAGGATGATCGTGCGACCGTCGGCCAAGCCCGGCAAGCGAAGATAAGGTCTGGCCAGGGCGATCACGATAGCGGCTAATAGCAGCAATTGCAGAAACATGAGGAGGTTGCGTTTTAACCGTTGCCAGGGCGCGTTAGCAGCCTGGTCACGAACAAGCTCTCTCCACAGATAGATGCTACTGACAGGTTGCTCGCGTCTGCGCAAGCGAAGCATATAGAGGAGTATGATCGGCAAAGCTAATAAACTCAGCCCAAGAGCAGCCGGTGCCAAGAACGACATGTCAGGTGGTAACACCCTCCCGCCGCAGAGTACTGATCACAAAGGCGTCCCAAGGTTGGTCCGTTGTTACCGGAACATAGCGAACTCCTCGCGACCGGCAATAGGCTTGAATGGCCGCTGTCCAGGCGGATAGTCGCTGGCTATAATCCTGTAACAGATCGGCGTCAAGCGTAATCTCGGCTTCCTCACCTGTCTCAACGTCGACAAGCTTTAAATCCCCACCTGAAGCTGGAGATGTTTCATCCGGGCTAAGTACATGGATAATGGCGACCTCATAGCCCCGGCTTAACAAGGCTTGAATGCCTGCTTGATAGTCGGAACCACTATCGCGACCGGGCGCCAACAAGTCGCTAATTAGAACCAACAGACCCGGCCGGCGAGCACGCAGGGCGTAATCTCGTAATGACAAATCAAGATCTGTTTTTCGAGGGCGTTTTTCGCTGTTTTCAGCGGAGATGACTCGATAGTTGGCCTCCAGAAATTGCAAAAGTGGCCAACTATTTTGACGACTCCGGAATGGTCCCCAGACCTGTCGGCTGCCTCTATCGAATAGATTGGCCGTTACCAGATCGCCAGTCAATAATCCGACAATTCCCAATGCACCGGCAATTCGAAATGAGTAGAGAAGTTTATTGGTAGCGGCTAGAGTGTAACTAGCATCAAAGTCCTCTCTCGGCCAGTTCATGCTGGAGCTAGTATCGACCAGGATATGAACTGCGAGGTCTTCCTCATCCTGGGTAACCTTAATGAAAGGTCTTTCCAGTCGAGCATAGATATTCCAGTCCAATCGCCGCAGATCATCTCCCTGGGCGTAATCGCGATAATCAGAGAATTCAATCGAGGTCCCTTTTTTTCGGCTTCGCCGGTCGCCTTTCAACGCGCCAACCCGAATCGAACCGGCCGCCAAAGTTAGTTGCTCCAGCTTGGCGAGTGTCGATTGATTGAAAAGCAGGTAGTTAGGGGCCATCGACATAATAGGCGGCCAAGTTAACCGTTAATATCCCGGACAACGCTTTGCAGGAGGTCGGCTACAATTTGGTCCGGGCTGATGCCTTCGGCCAAACCTTCAAAATTAAGTAAAAGACGATGGCGGAGCGCGGCGTGGGCGATGGCGGCGATGTCATCAAAGCTAACGTTGTATCGACCATCCATTAAGGCATTGGCCTTTGCGCCTAATATCATAGCCTGCCCCCCTCTGGGGCTGGCACCATAACGAACATAGTCCTGAACCAGCCGGTTGGAGCTATAGCTGGGATGGGTCGCAACAACCAGGCGACTCACATAATCAGCGACGTTAGAGGGTAAGGGGACATCGCGGACAACTGCTTGCATGGCTATTATCTGATCCCCGCCGGTAATTACATCGGGTTGGGGCTCCGCGTTGCCGGTCGTACGGATAAGTATGTCATTCAGTTCGCCAAATTCTGGAAAG
>JAWOHK010000271.1:0-3199 GCA_046485205.1 Chloroflexota bacterium
GCCTCCGAAGAGGCTTGTGCGCATTGGCGCCTGTACAATAATCATTGAATCCAATCCTTGGTCAGGTGTTTATGATCGAAACTGGTTTTGCCGGGCTACTGCCGGGTTACGTTTCACGTTGTTAGGCAAGTTCTCTTCGTACAAATCCTCGTAACGGTTGATGACGGTGGGCCAACGGTAGTTCTCAACTACTGATTGATAGGCGCGATCCGTTAAGCTTTTCATTTTTTGCGGGTGGGCCAGTGCCCACTGTAATTTTTCGCGTAAATCGTCTACGTCCCCCGTCCGGAAATAGAGCGCCTGGTCGGGCAACACCTCGCGATTTTCCGGGATGTCGCTCGCGATCAGAGGGACCTTGAGCGCCGCCACTTCCAATAGTGTGGCGGCCATAGCCTCATAAGTGGTCGGGAACAGGAATAATTGGGAAAGTTGAACCAACCCAAACAGTAATTCTTTATCAGAAATAAAGCCACCAAAAATTGTCCGTTCATCAACCAGTTCTTGTAACTGGCGCGTGTATTCCGGAACATGGCTGGTATCACCAAGAACCAGGAGAGGCACCTTCTCGTCCATCCCGCGAAGCGCTTCCAGTACAAAATGGGCGCCCTTGCGTGGAACAACTCGACCGGCGGTAAAGATCATGTATTGGCCTGGCTCCAGGCCGTGTTCCACCAAAAATCGACGCGATTTCTCAAGATCAGGTTTTAACTCATCGATCCCGATGGGCAGGTACTCAATCGGCCGTTGGTATTGTGCTTCGAGATATTTCTTATCCGGCATCGAAACACTTGTCCGGGCACTCGAAAAACGCATGAATAAATATTCGGGGATGCGCATGAGAGACTTCGTCCGGCCCCATTTACTGAGTTCGTCGGGTTCTTTACTCAGCAGGCCGTGGGCTGTTGAAACCACTTTATAACGCAAGCGCAGGATCGGGAGGATAAAAGCGGTTTCGACACTGTGCATGTTGATTAGATCATAATCGCCTAAAAACAGTGCATGGATCGCTGCAAACAGATAGAGTGAAGTGGCATAAAAGTACTTTCCGGGTAGCGTGGGTATGCGGACGAGTTTGACGCCGGGAATTTGTGTGTTTATGGGAGTCTGCTTTTTGCTGACATATATAATGGGCTCAAAGCGGGATTGGTCAAACCGGGTTACTATTTTGTGAACAACGGCATCGACACCAGCAGTTGGCGGTAGTGATTTGATACCGATGTAAGCGATCTTGATTCTTTTCACAAAACTCCTCAATGACTGGATCCCGGCCTTCTATACCTGAAGACCGCAATCGGTTCGGAATTAGCTCTTGTCGAATTTTTTGTCGTTTGATCGATGGCGAGCTGATTAGCTGAATTTCTTCGCCAATTTATTGTACGGATTCAGGCTTACGGAGAATCTTAAAGCATGATACCATTGAAGTTCAGTCAAAATCTGTAGGGCGAAAAAACGGTTGGTCAACCTGTCTTAAATCCCGGAGAGATTTTCTTTTGAGTAATCGGCCCGTCGTCTTTTACCACATCCCCAAGTCAGCCGGAACCACGCTCAATCGCATTTTGCGATTGAATTATCCCCGCGAAAGCCTGATCGAATGCGGCATCAACACCCAGGAATTCATGGTCGATTTGAAAACCTGGTCACCGGAGCAACTGGCCCAGATTCGCCTGTTGCAGGGCCATTTGCCGTTCGGCATTCACGAACTCCTGCCTGGGCAAGTCCAGTATTTCACGATTCTGCGCGATCCGGTCGATCGGGTGATCTCATATTATTATCATGCCAAACGCGAGCCACTCCACTACCTCCACCGGATGATTCATGACAACGACTGGACGCTCAAGGATTTGCTGGAGAGTGGCATCCCCATCATGATGAATGACGGCCAGGTACGTTTCATTTCCGGTGTTTTCGAGACACCGCTCTACGACGAGGTTGATGACAGCATGTTACAGCAAGCCATCGCTAACTTGGATACGTTCGAGGTTGTGGGCCTGACAGAGCAATTCGACCTGACACTAATATTGCTGCAGCGCGCATTCGGCTGGAAACGAATCCGTTACAAGCCTACAAATGTCGGCCATAATCGAGTGGCGACGGCCGAACACCCTCCGGAAATCATTGAAGCCGTCCGCCGTTATAACCAGCTTGATCTGCTTCTGTATGATGAAGCTAAACGGCTGCTGACCCAGCAAGCCAAGGCCGGTGGTCTGGCTCTAAAGGCTCGCGAGTTAGCCTTTCAGGCCAGCCGGCGCATTCCATACGGTCGCGCCGGTTAATGACCGATTATCGATTTCTCAACGCATAATGACCGGCAGCATCAGGCGCAGGCCATCCGGCAGATCGCTCAAATAGACGACGACTGAAGCCTCTCGTAGCACATTTCCAGCCTGAATGAGCAGTTCGGCCCGCACAATGAGGTTACCCTTGTCGTTGCCCACACTCAGCCGCACCTTGGCTCTTGAAATGCGTGTCAGTTATTCTGTAGCTTTGATATAACGTATAAGTCGATCGGCTAATTTGCGCTGTTGATTATGCGTTCGATACCGCAATCACCCTGTGGACTCTCGTCTAGCCCTAATCCTACCCGAATTAAGATTTGTCCCTGTCATTCTTAGGCGCACTGCCGCCGTGCAAGTACACGTCGCGCTGTGGGAAGGGCATAGTGATCCCCTCGGCGTCAAAGCGCAGCTTGATCCGCTCCGGCAAATCCCACTGTAATGTCCAATAATCTTCGCTCTTGACCCACGGCCGCACAGCGACGCTCACGCCGCTGTCGTCCAGCGACTGCACAAATGTCACCGGCGCCGGTTCCGCCAGCACGCGCTCGTCGGCCGCCAACACCTCGCCCAGAATCGCCTTGACTTGCGGCAGGTCGTCGCCATAACTCACCTGGAATACAAAATCGACGCGCAATTGGCCCAAGCGCGTGTAGTTGATCAGGTTGTTGCCCTGAATCTCGGCATTGGGGATGGTGATTTCCTTATTATCCCCAGTGACAAGGACGGTACTGAATAATTGGATTTCCTTGACGGTTCCCTGCACGTCGTTGGCTTCGATCACTTCGCCCACGCGGAACGGCTGAAAAAGCATGAAGACGATCGTGGCCGCCAGGTTGCTGATCGACTGCTGCAAGGCGATGCCTAAAATCACGACGATGACCAGCGAGGCGGTCAGCAAGGCCTGGATCGGGAAACCGATCAAT